>JBKOZA010000177.1:0-3716 GCA_046725675.1 Candidatus Methylomirabilota bacterium | reverse complement strand
GCGCCGATCACCTGGGCGGGCAGGATGCGGAACCGGTTGAGCCACCAGCGCCGCGCGAACATCCCGCCGTAGACACCCACGCTCAGCAGCGACACGCCCAGCGTCGCCCACGCCCACGGGAAGGGACGAGGCGGCGGGTTCTTCATGAGCTTCTCGGCGTCGACCAGCGCCCTCTTCACGTCGGTGAGGTTGGGCAGCAGCGCGTTGGCCTCGGCGAGCTTGGCGGCCGCCGCCTTGTACCGGTCGGTGCGCAGCAGCTCGAGGCCGGCGGCCCACACGGGGTTGAACTTGCTCTCGCCGGGCCTCACCTCGGTGCCTTGCAGGAAGGTCCGCACGTCCCGGGCCGGGATCAGGAAGTTGTAGCCCTGCAGGACGGCGCCGCCCTGCCCGAGCGAGATGAACGTCAGGACGCCGATCAGCCGCGCATCGTCGCCCACGGCCGGCCCGCCGCTGTTGCCGTGGGCGGCCGCGGCGTCGGTCTGGATCGTGTCCTGGCCGATCACGTCGAGCGGGAAACCCGACACCGAGCCGTTGGTCACCGACGCCTCAAGCGTCGCTGATCGGTTGAGCAGCTCGTGCGAGAGCACCACACCGGGGAAGCCGAGGATATGCACGGTGTCGCCGAGCTGGGGGTCGCGGGTGTTGAGCGCGATGGCGGGGTAGGTGCCGTCCTTCACGCGGAGCAGCGCGAGGTCACGCCCGGAGTCAGCCAACGGCTTGTTGTCGGCCCCCAGGCCGATCGGGGGGCTGAACTTCTTCACCTCGGCGGGGAGGCTCACGCCGTCGGACAGCAGGACGGTGAGCTGCGGCTCCAGCTCCACCTGCGCGCTGCTCAGCGCCCGCGCGCTCGCCTCGCGACGGATCCGCTCCTCGAATTCCGGGTTCTGCCCGCGCATCAGCCCCCGCGCCTTCAGCGCCGGCTCGACGCAGGCCTGGTCGATCGCCTTCTTCTTCAGCTCGTGGGCCACCCAGGGCGGGTTCCGCTGGACCGGATCGACCACGTGGGCGTTGGTGACGACCCACCCGCGGCCGTCCACCAACCACCCGGTGCCCGTTTCCACGAACGGCGCGGGCTTCACGGTGATCGGCCCCTGTCCGCAGTTCATCGTGATCTCGGCGTCCACGCGGGCCGTGACGAGCGCGACGGCGGGCTTGGCGAGCAGGATCGCTTCCTGGACAGACAGTGGCGACGCGGGGGTGGCCACCAGCGCTATGGCCAGGGCCACCGCCGCTGCGACCGGCATCTTCATAGCCTCCGACCGTATCACGGAGGCCCGTCGCTGTGCACGCCACGCCCGCGGACCGGATTTGCCCGGCCCGCCACCGTGACGGGCCGCTCAGCACTGACGAGGATCGCTGGCGTTGATGCCGGGACACATCAGGGGCGACGACGGATCGATCGGCACCACGACCGTCCCGGGCACCACCACCATCGTCCCCGGCGCCACGACCACCCCGGGCGCCGGCGCCACGACGGTGCCGGCCTGTGGAACGACGATCGTGCTGCTCCGCGGGCTCGGCGAGGGATATTCGAACGGAGTCGGCCAGCGCTCGGCCGTGCTCACGTCGATTGCCGGCTCCGAGCTGAACGCGGGAACGCGGCCGGCCACGTCGCCGGCGCGGGTAGAGGGCGCTGAGCTGTCGGCCGCCGTGGCCGGAGCGCCCGCTGCGGCGCCGCTGCCGCCGACGCCGGCGGCCGCTCCAGTTCCGGAAACGCCCGGCGCGCTCGCCGCGCCCGCACCCGAGGCGGCGGCCCCGGCTGTTCCAGCACTCGCCGCACCGGCTCCGGCCGCGCCGCTGCCAGCGCCCCTCGCGAGCACGGCGCCGCCGTAGACCACCACGCCGCCGATCAGAACCATCGTCACGATCAGCTTCTTCATCACGCGATATTCCCTTTCCCAGTGGTGTTGTGCGTCCTCGACTCGATTGGAGCAACGCGGGTGCCATCGCGGCGCCACGCACGGGCGTGAAATCGCCCGAACGTCAGAGCTACAATGACGCGCGATGACCCGCGAGCGGACGGACTCCAAGACCGACGCGAACCTGCTCGTCGCGCTCGCCGGCGAGGCCGACGCCAACCGGCGCTACCTGGCCTACGGCATCCAGGCGCTCAACGAAGACCGTCCCGACATTGCGCAGCTCTTTTTCGAGGCGGCCGGCGCCGAGACGATCCACGCGCTCAATCACCTGCGCACGATGGGGGCGATCGCCACCACCCGCGAGAACCTCCAGACGGCGGCGACCGGCGAGATGGTCGAGATCGAGGTGGTGCTGCCGCGCATGATCCGCGAGGCCGAAGAGGACGGCCGCGCCGACGCGGCGGCGTCGTTCCGCCTGGCGCTGGAGCGGGAGCGCCACCACCGCGAGATGTTCCGCACCGCGCTGGAGACATTCGATCGCGCGCCGGCGGCGCGGATCACGCCGCGCGTACCGACGCCGGCCGAGCGCGGACTGCCGACCGCGTCCGAGCCGGTGCGCGCTGCCGAGCGCGTCCCGGGCCACGCGCGCACCGACGAGCTGGCCGGCGAGGCCGAGCGCATCGGACGCCTGTCGTCGATCCGCGAGGTCGTCTTCGGCGCCCAGGACGGCCTCGTGTCCACGTTCGCGGTGGTCGCGGGGCTGGCCGCCGCCGGCGTCGGACACCTCGTCGTGCTGCTAGGCGGGCTGGTGTCGGCGGTGGCCGGCGTGCTATCGATGTCGATCGGCACCTTCCTGGCCTCCCGGGCCCAGCGCCAGCTCCACGAGACGGAGCTCGAGCGTGAGCGCCGCGAGATCGGCGAGCATCCGGGCGAGGAAGTGGCCGAGCTGATGGCGGCGCTGATGGCGCGCGGGATGGCGCGCGGCGACGCGGTCGAGGTGGCGCGGCGCGTGGCGCGTCACCCCGAGCTGCTGCTCAGCACGCTGGCGGTCTTCGAGCTGGGCCTGGCGCCGCAGCGCCTCGGCAGTCCGGTCCGCGACGCCTTCGTCATGGCCGGCGCCTTCGGCGGCGCCGCGCTGGTGCCACTGCTGCCGTTCCTGGCCGGACAGGTCCTGCCGGCGTTTGCGCTTTCCGGAGCGCTCACGCTGGTCGCCCTGTTCGGCGTGGGCGTCGTGAAGGCGCGCGTGGCCGGAGTGTCGGCGATCCGCTCCGGGCTCGAGGTCGCCGCGCTGGCGGCCGCCTCGGGCACGCTCAGCTTCGGCCTCGGTCGGCTGGCCTCGCTCGCGCTCGGCGTGCCCCTCGGCTGAGCGGTGCCGGCCACCACGCTGCGCCTCGTCCGCGATCGGCTCGCGTCCCGGCAATCGCGTGCTGTGCCCGCCGCCAATCGCGTGCTCTATGCTCACGCCGGAGGCGTGGCCGTCCGGCACGACGGCGTCGACTCGGCGCTGGGAGCCGACCGCGCCTGGCATGGCGCCGGCGCCTGTACGCTGAGCGCGGGGTTCGACGGGGCCACCGTGCTGCGCTGGGAGCTGGTGACCGACGCCGCGCCGGGCGAGGGCGAGCTGGTGCTCGCGCACGCGCTCGATCTGGCGCCGGCCGGGGCGTGGCTGATGCGGTGCGATCGCGTCGACTTCGATCCCGGCGGCATTGCGCTTCCGCACCGGCACCGTGGCGGCGGCATCCGCTGCCTCGTGGCAGGCTCCCTGGAGGTCACGGTCGGCGACGCGCCGCCGCGGCTGATGCGACCGGGCGAGGCCTGGTTCGAGAGCGGACGCGAGCCGGTGGTGGCCCGCGCGTC
>JBKOZA010000176.1:0-5256 GCA_046725675.1 Candidatus Methylomirabilota bacterium | reverse complement strand
CTCCGTGGCCGCGCGCGCCTCGGCGGCCTCGTGCAGGGGCAAGAGCGCGTCGAGGCTCGCGCGGTAGCGCCGCGCAGCCTCGGCCTGGGCGGCCCGGGCAGCCTGCAACTCGGGCGTCGCCGTCGGCGGGGCCGGCGCGGCGGGCGCCGCCGCGAGGGCGACCGTCAGCGTGGCGGCGACGAGGACACGGCGGCCGCTCACGCCATTGCCTCCAGACGGAGCGTGGCCGACATCACGTGCCGGGCGCCAGGCGCCAGCACGAGCGCGTCGTCGGCCGCGTTGGCGGTTTCCACGCAGACCATGCGTCGCCAGTCCTCCGGCTCGAGATCGGCGATCCCGGCCGCCTTGGTCGCCCAGGGATTCCAGACCACCGTCGTGGCCGAGCCGGCCTTGTCGATGATCAGGCGACGTCCGAGCGCCGGGTCGACGACGACGCACCGGGCGCGGGTGCCGAGGAACACGCGGTCGGTCTCGCCGGTGAGCCGGAGGGGGGCGGGGCCGTGACGCTTGCGCGCCATCCCGTCGACCTTGTCGAGGAAGCGCGTGTCCTCCAGACCGGTGATGGTCACCGCCTCGACGTCGCCGACGGCCAGGTAGGTGTGCAGGGCGGTCTCGAACGTGAACGGAGCCGGCGAGGTGTTCACGACCTCGAGCGTGAGCGAGAGCGTCGCGCCCACCATCACGCGGTACCGCAGGCCGAAGGCGGAGGACCACAGCGCGCGCGTAGCGTCGTCGTCCTCGAGGCCCAGTTCGAGAACGACGCTGTCGTCGGGGCCGGGGCCGCTCGTCAGCAGGCGCCACGCGCGCGAGCGGGCAAACCCGTGCATCGGCGCCCGCGGGTCGGTCGCGCGCGGGCCGAACCAGGGGAAGATGAGCGGGACGCCCCCGCGGATCGCCTTGCCAGGGGCGTAGACCGCGCGCCGGGACAGGAAGAGGACGGGCTCGGCGCCGCGCGGCTGCCAGCGCGTGACATGGCCCCCATGCAGGTAGATTTCGGCGTCGGCGCGCGCGGAGCGCACGCCCGCGCACGGCAAGCCCCCTTCTCCGGCCTCCACGACGACGAGATCGGCCACAGGTTCCTTGACCTCCGACGACGGGTACGCGCAGAGTACCTCAGGATGCAGGCCCACGCTGATCTGCCGCTGCTGCTGCCCGACAACGTCGTGTTCACGTGCCAGCAGTCCGGGGCGTGCTGTCGCAGCGACTGGCTCATCGGCGTCGACGACGCCTCCCACGCTCGGCTGCGCGAGGTGGCCTGGGAGCGCCTCGATCCCGCGCTGGCCGGCGCCGCCTTCGTGTCCCTGCCCTTCCCGCTGCCGAGCGGCGAGCGCACGACGTTCGCGCGCCGCCCCGACGGGGCCTGCGTCTTCCTGACGCCGGATTCGCGGTGTGGCATCCATCGCCACCTCGGCGGCGGCGCCAAGCCGCAAGTGTGCCGCGAGTTCCCGTATCACTTCGTCCACACGCCCGACGGCGTCGCGGTCGGGGTGTCGTTCGCGTGCACGGCGGTGCGCGCGCACCGGGGCGCCACGCTGACCGATCAACGCGACGAGGTCCGCGCTGTCCTGGCCGGTAGCACGCGGGTCGAGCGGGTGCCGGAGCGCCTCACGCTGTTCGGCTCGATCGAGCTCGACTGGGCGGCCTATCGTCCCATCGAGGCCGCGCTGCTCGAGCTGCTGGCCGTGCCCGCGCGGCCGCTGCCGGTCGCACTGCTAGCGGGGAGCGCGCTCCTGAGCCTGTGCATCGGGCTCACGCAGATCGAGGCGCGCGCGCGGCGGGTCGGCCAGTCGCCGGCGGCGACGCTGGCCGGGGGACTCGAGGAGCTGCGCGTCGGCGGCTATCGCCGGCTGCTGGACATCGCCGCCGGCGCTCGCTATCCACGGCGGCCGTCGCTGACGTACCTGGCCCCGCCCTACACGTGGCTGCAGCTCACCCGACGGCGGCTGTCGCGAACGGCGCTGCTCCTGGGCGTGTACGGCAACTATGTCCGCTTCCGCCGCGCCAGGGGCATGCTGGCGGACGCCATCACGGGGGGCCCACCGTTCGAGCTGGAAACGGTACTCCGGATCGGAGTGGACACCGCTGCTCCGGGCGTGGACGGGTTCCTGCGGGAGTACTGGAGCCACGTCGTCTTCCGCAAGACGCTGCTGCCCATGCACGGCATCTTTCGTGGCTTTCAGACGCTGCTCGCGCTCTACTCCTTCATGAAGCTGGCGGCCCGGGTACATGCCTGGCGGGCCGGGCGGACAACCGCCGTGCTGGCCGACGTCAAGGAGGCGGTGCGGCTCGTCGAGCGGGCGTTCATCCTCCACGCCCGCTACACGGATCTGTTCCGGCTCACCCCGATGGTGACGGTGCTGGCCGACCGGCTCTACCAGCAACCCTCGTTCGTCCGCACGGCCGCCCTGGAGCCGGAGGCGCGCGCCGACTGACCGCGGTCGGGGGCTCCCGGGCCTGACCCCAGGGGGTCCACCGCGTGCTACACCCCCGACTTTCTTGACTTGGCTCGAACCGAACCGCTAGGCTCGGTTGTACGTTCCTCAGTCTTCGGCGACTCCGCCGAACGTCCAGACCGGCGCCTCAGCCAGGGAAGGCGCCTCCTCCGTAGAGGGAGCCCGACGCATGGCCAGACTCGACGCCTTCTTCAAGCTGATGTTCGACACCAGCGCGTCCGACCTGCACATCGTGTCGGGCCAGCCGCCGATCCTGCGCGTGCACGGCGAGCTGGAGCGGGTGAAGTACGACCCCCTGGACGACGAACTCCTCCGGCAGATGCTGTACGAGATCGCGCCCGAGCAGAAAATCAAGACCTTCGAGGAGACGGGCGACGTCGACTTCGGTTACGAGATCCCCAACGTCGCGCGGTTCCGCGCCAACTACTTCATGCAGAAGAACGGCTGCGGCGCGGTCTTCCGCCAGATCCCGACCAAGGTCCTCACCGCCGACGAGCTGGGCCTGCCACCCATCCTCAAGAAGTCGGCGATGCTGCACAAGGGGCTGGTCCTGGTCACGGGGCCGACCGGCTCCGGCAAGTCGACCACGCTGGCCGCCATGATCGATCACGCCAACAAGCACCGCAAGGACCACATCATCACCATCGAGGACCCGATCGAGTTCGTGCACGAGCCGCAGGGCTGTCTGATCAACCACCGCGAGGTCGGCGTCCACACGCGCTCGTTCGCGGCGGCGCTGCGCGGCGCGCTCCGCGAGGACCCCGACATCGTCCTGGTCGGTGAGATGCGCGACCTGGAGACCGTTCGCCTGGCCCTGGAAGCGGCCAACACCGGTCACCTCGTGTTCGGGACGCTGCACACGACGAACGCCGCCAAGACCATCGACCGGGTGATCGAGGTGTTCCCCGCCGAGGAGCAGGCGCAGGTGCGCAACGGCCTGTCCACCGGTCTCAAGGTGGTGGTGGCCCAGAACCTCTTCAAGCGGATCGACAAGAAGGGGCGCTGCGCGGCGCTGGAGATCCTGGTCGCCACCCCGGCCGTCGGCAACCTGATCCGCGAGGGCAAGACCGTGCAGATCCCGTCGGCGATCCAGACCGGCAAGCAGTTCGGCATGCAGACGCTGGACGACGCGATCATGAGCGTTCTGCAGAAGGGCTGGATCAGCCCCGACGAGGCCTACGACAAGTGCATCGACAAGGCGAAGTTCCGCCCGCTGCTGAAGACGCAGCCCGACGAGCTGAACCAGTAGGAGGCCTGGCCATGCGCAAGTCCGAGATCGATGACCTCCTGATCGCCATGCTCGAGTCGCACGACAACGTGTCCGACCTCAACGTCACCGTCGACCGTCCGTTGCAGGTGGAAGCGGCCGGCGAGCTGGTGGCGGTGCCGGTCGATCCGCCCATCGACAACCTCTCGCCGTTCCAGGCGGAGATCTTCGCCCTCAACCTCATCAACGGCGACCGCCGGCTGACCGAGACCCTGGTCGCCACCGGCTCCTGCGATCTGTCGTACCAGCTGCCGGGCCGGGCGCGCTTCCGCGTGAACATCTTCTCGCAGCGCGGCAACACCTCGATGGTGCTCCGCAAGCTGGAGACCGATATCCCGACCGTCGACCGCCTGCGGCTGCCCGACGCGTTCAAGAAGATGCCGGGCGAGAAGAACGGCCTGATCCTCGTCACCGGCGCTACCGGCTCCGGCAAGACCACCTCGCTGGCCGCGCTCCTGAACGAGATCAACGCGACCAAGTCCGTGCACGTGGTGACGCTCGAGGACCCGGTCGAGTACGTGCACCCCAACCGCAAGGCGACGTTCAACCAGCGGGAGCTCGGCCTCGACTTCGACACGTTCGCCAACGGGCTGCGAGCGGCGCTGCGGCAGGCGCCCAAGATCATCCTGGTCGGCGAGATGCGCGACCGGGAGACCGCCGAGCTGGCCCTCAAGGCCTCCGAGACCGGTCACCTCGTGCTCTCCACGCTGCACACGGTGAACGCCGGGCAGGCCATCAACCGCATCGTCGGCATGTTCGACCAGGACGAGGAGAAGCAGATCCGCCAGCGCCTCGGCGACACCCTCCGCTGGGTGGTGGGCCAGCGGCTGGTGCCCAAGGTCGGCGGCGGCCGCTGGGCCGTGCACGACATCCTGGCCAACACGATCCGCTCCAACGAGCTGATCCTACAGGGCGAGCAGGAGGGCAAGACCTTCTACGAGATCCAGGAGGTCGGCGAGCCGTTCGGCATGATGACGTTCGACCAGTCGCTCCTGCGTTCCTACGAGCGCGGCCTGGTCACCGAGGACACCGCGGTGACCTACGCGACCCGGAAGGCCGTCGTGCAACGCGGCATCGACACCATCAAGCAGCGGCGCGGCGAGAAGACGACGGACGTCGAGGGGCTCAAGCTCGACACCGACTACAACCGCACGGTGTTCGGCGGGAGGAAGAAGTGAGCGCCCCGGTCGAGACGTTCGAGGCGCGCCTGGCCCTCGTGTGCGAGGACGCCCCCGAGCGCCAGGCGGTCATCAAGGCGGCGCTGGAGCAGATCGGGTTCAGCATGCTGGCCGTCAAGAACGCCGACGAGGCGATCGAGCGGATGCGGCGCGACGTCTACGAGCTGGTCGTCATCGAAGAGCAGTACCAGGGGGCGACCCCGCTCGACAATCCGGTGCTGGCCTCGCTGGGGGTGATGCCCATCTCCCATCGGCGCTGGATGTTCGTGGTGCTAGTGGGCCGCGAGTTCAAGACGTTCGACAACGCCGTCGCGTTCGCCCGCAGCGTGAACGTGGTCGTGAACGTCAACGACCTCCC
>JBKOZA010000175.1:0-8107 GCA_046725675.1 Candidatus Methylomirabilota bacterium | reverse complement strand
GTGGCCGGGCGCACCCCCGCCGCGCCGAGCCGCCGTTCCACCTCGGCCACGAAGGCCCGATCGACCGCGAGCAGGTCGATGGCGACCCACGCGACGCGCACGTCGCCGGACTCGAGAACGAGCGCCCGTGCCGCCAGGGCGTCACGCTCCCCCGCGGAAGGCTTGAGCCAGAAGGCGTGGGCGTGACGGCCGAGCACGTCGGGCACCAGCAGGCGACGCGCGACGCTGCCGTAGCCCGCCAGCGGCGTACCCGCGGGCACCGCGAGGCTCACCCGGGCCGCGCCGGCCTCCAGACATTCGGGACACGGCTGAGCGACGGCGGGGCCAGCGCGGAGCACGAAGGAGATGGCCAGCGCGAGCGTCGCGCCGCGCCTCACCTCGCCCCGCACAGCTCCACGACCAGTGCCGTCAGCTCCGCCCGCGCCTGTCCGCCCGACTTGCAGCGCCAATCGACCTCGCAGCACCGCGCGAGCTGGCGCGGCAGCGCCGCACCGGCGGCGCCGCCCACGCGGGCCATGATGCCCTGGATGACCGGCGGGGGGACCGGCCGGACCGCGCGTGCGATCTGCTCGGCGGTCTGCCCGGCGGCGGCGAGGTCGCGCACGGTGAGCGCGACGCGGACGTTCCGGGTGAGCAGAGTAAGCAGGAACACCGGCTCCTCGGTGGCGAGCAGGCGGTCGAGCGTGCGCAGGGCCTGACCGACGTCGCGGCGCTCAACGGCGCGGGTGAGCTCGAACACCTCGCCGATCCGGTGCTCGCCGACGACGGCCGTGACCTCCTCGGCGCCGACGGCGCGGTGCTCCGGCCCGCCCAGCAACGCCGCCTTGCGCGCCTCGCCCAGCAGGCGGGCGCCGTCGTCGCCGACCCACTGCACGAGCAGCCGGGCCGCCTCGTCGCTCACGGTCAGGCCCTCAGCGGCGGCGCGCTGCTTGAGCCAGTCTTCCAGCGCCCGGCCCTTCCGCAGCGGGAGCGCGACGAGCGCCGAAGCCGGAAGCGCGCCCACCAGCCAGTGATCGCTGCGGCGCTCGCGCGATGCCGTCAGGCCCTCGTCGGCGAGCAGCAGCACGCACGTCGTGGGGTTGGGGTCGCGCGCGTAGGCTGTGAGCGTCTCGGCCCCCCGGGCGGCCAGGGCCTGGGCCCGCCGCACGACGACCAGGCGCCGACTCGTCATGAACGGCAGGGTCAGGGCCGAGCGCACCACCGTCTCGATCGACGCGGCGTCGCCCTCGAGCACCTCGCGGCCGAGGGCGCGTTCGGAGGCGTCGGCGAACAGTCCGCGCTCGACGAGCGCCAGTCCGTCGTCGAGCAGCTGCTCGTCGGGCCCGTGCAGGAGCGCAATGGGCGGAGGCTGACCGCGCTCGGCGGCCCGGAGGAAGACGGCGTACTCCACGGGATCGCGGCCGGGCGCGCCTCAGAACCGGGTAATGGCGAGGCTCACGATGGAGCGACCGATGTCCACGGCGGCGGCGCGCAGCGCCGTCTCCTCGCGAGAGATCGTCTGCGACACGGTGTCCTGCACGCGGAAGTCGGCCTGCTCGGTCACGCCGTTCTGCTGGAAGAGGAGGCCGCCCCGACGGACGTCGCGCATCTTGAGGTTCAACGTGACCACCAGCCGGTACTGGCGCACGTTGGAGTCCTTGTCGAACGCGATCGACGAGACGCTGTAGCCGATGATCTCGCCGTCGAGAACGGCGTCGGCCTGCCCGCTGCTGACGACCTTCAGCCGGCCGTTGGTCGAGAATGCCTCGACCACCGCCCGCGTGATGAAGCCCTCGATGGCCGGCTCCGGGGTACGGTTGCGGAAGATGGGAACGGCCACGGTGTTGATGTGCGAGGGCAGCGTCCCCCGCACGGTGTAGCCGCAACCGCCGGCCAGCAGCGCCGCCAGCAGCAGGAGGGCGCGGCCTCTCACGAGCGGGTCACCACGTTGACGAGCCGGTTGGGCACCACGACGACGCGCTCGATTCGCCGCCCCTGCAGCCACGGCCGGATCTTGTCGTCGGCCAGCGCCAGCCCCTGCACCCGGTCCTCGGCGGCGTCCACCTCGACGGTGAGCCGGCTGCGAACCTTGCCGTCCACCTGGAGCACCACGGTCACCTCGTCGCGCGCGAGCGCGGCCGGGTCCGGCGTCGGCCACGGGTGCTTGAACAGACTCTCCGGGTGTTCGAGCTGGGACCACAGCTCCTCGGTGATGTGGGGGGAGAAGGGGCCGAGCAGGAGGAGCACGGTCTCCACCGCCTCGCGGAGCAGCGCCGCCCGCTCGGCGGCCGGCATCCGGTCGCGCGGTGCCGATTCGAAGGCGTGCAGCGCGTTGACGAGCTCCATGATCGCGCTGATCGCCGTATTGAAGTGGAAGTCCCGCTCGATGTCGTCGGTGACGCGCGCGATCGTGTCGTGGATCACCCGCCGGAAGGCCTTGCCGTCTGTCGAGGTTGGGGGGGGCGAGACGCCTCCCCCAAGCGCCCCCCCGGTTCGCGCGGGGGCTGCTGTGCGCTCATCCAACACCGTGGACACGCCACGCCCAGCATCGCGAAACTCGGCGGCGTGGGCGATCACGAAACGCCACACGCGGTTGAGGAACCGGCTGGCGCCCTCGACGCCGTGGTCGTTCCAGTCGAGATCCTTCTCGGGCGGGGCCGCGAAGAGCGAGAACAGGCGCGCGGTGTCGGCGCCGAAGGTGCGGATCAGGTCGTCGGGGTCCACCACGTTACCCTTCGACTTGGACATCTTGGCGCCGTCCTTGATGACCATGCCTTGCGAGAGCAGCGCCTGGAAGGGCTCGTCCACCTTCACCAGGCCGAGGTCACGCAGCACCTTCGTGTAGAAGCGCGCGTACAGCAGGTGCAGCACGGCGTGCTCGATACCGCCGATGTACTGGTCGACCGGCATCCAGTAGTCGGCCGCCCCGGGCTCCACCATGCCCCCGTCGTACTGCGGCGAGCAGTAGCGCAGGAAGTACCACGACGACTCGACGAAGGTGTCCATGGTGTCGGTCTCGCGCCGCGCCCGGCCGCCACACTGCGGACACCGCGTGTTGACGAACGACGCCACCTCGGCCAGCGGCGACCCGCCCTTGCCGGACAGCTGCACGTCCTCCGGCAGGACGACCGGAAGATTCTCTTCCTTCTCGGCGACCATCCCGCAGGTCGGACAGTACACGACCGGGATCGGCGCCCCCCAGTAGCGCTGGCGGCTGATGCCCCAGTCGCGCAGGCGGTAGTTCACCTTGGCGGTCCCGAGCCCGTGGGCCACCAGCCAGTCGGTCGCCTTGCGCTTGGCCTCGGGGATCGTCAGGCCATCGAGGAAGCCCGAGTTGATCTTCACGCCGTCGCCGGTGTAGGCCTCGCCGGCCCAGCCGGCAGGGCGCTGGACGGTCTCGATGATCGGCAGCCCGCGCTGGCGCGCGAAGTCCCAGTCGCGCTGGTCCTCGCCGGGGACCGCCATGATCGCCCCGGTGCCGTACGTCATCAGGACGTAGTCGGCGACGAACAGCGGGATCGGCGCGCCGTTGAACGGGTTCACCACCTGGGCGGAGAGGCGCAGGCCGCGCTTGGGCCGGTCCTCGGCGGTTCGCTCGAGTTCGGACTGCTTGAGCACCTCGGCCCGAAAGTGCTCCACCGTCGCTCGCTCGCCGTCGTCGGCCACCAGCACGTCCACGAGGGGATGCTCGGGCGCCAGCACCGCGTACGTCATGCCGAAGCCGGTGTCGGGTCGGGTCGTGAACACGCGCAGCTTCAGGTCGGGTCGGCTGGCCACCGCCAGGTCGAACTCGGCGCCCTCGCTCTTGCCGATCCAGTTGCGCTGCATCGTCATGACGCGCTCGGGCCACCCCGGCAGCCGGTCGCACCACGCGAGCAGCTCCTCGGCGTACTCGGTGATCTTGAAGAACCAGCCGTCGATGTCGCGCTTGGTGACCTCGGAGTCGCAGCGCCAGCAGCGCCCCGCCTCGACCTGCTCGTTGGCGAGCACCGTCTGGCACGACGGGCACCAGTTGACGGTGGACCGCTTGCGGTAGGCCAGGCCCCGCTCGAGCATCCGGATGAAGATGATCTGCTCCCACTTGTAGTAGGCGGGATCGCACGTGGCGACCTCCCGCTCCCAGTCGTAGGAGATGCCCATCTTGCGCAGCTGGGCGCGCATGTTGTCGATGTTCTCGTAGGTCCAGATCGCCGGGTGCACCCCGTGCTCGATGGCCGCGTTCTCGGCGGGCAGGCCGAAGGCGTCCCAGCCCATCGGGTGCAGCACGTTGAAGCCGCGCATCCACTTGTAGCGGGCGAGCAGGTCACCGATGGCGTAGACCCGCACGTGCCCCATGTGGATCCGGCCGGAGGGGTACGGGAACATCTCCAGGCAATAGAACTTGGGGCGGGCGGGGTCCTCGGTCACCCGGAACTGCTTGCGACCTTCCCAGATGCTCTGCCACTTCGCCTCGATCTCGCCGAACGGATAGCGGTCGGAAGACATGATTACGCTTGATTTCTACCAGACTTAGGTGGGCCAGGCAAGGAACGCCGGCGAGGGTGACGAGCCGTCGCCACCCTCGCCCGCCGCACGGGGACTACTTCTTGAGGTCGGCCAGCGCCTCGTTGGCCTTGGCCATCGACTCCGTGTGCTTGCCACCGTCGTGCAGCTTCTGGGCCTCGTCGAGCTTGGCCACCGCCGCCTTGACCTTCGGGTCGTCGGCCTTCATCTTGGCCGCCGCGTCCCGACCTTCCTTGATGATCTTCGGGCAGGAATTGGCCATCGCTACACCGCCGGTGAATGCCACGGTCACCGCCACGGCCATCGCTACGATTGCCTTTTTCATCGATTCGTCATCCCTTCTGTGCGCCAGGTTGAGCAGCTAGCCGATCGGCGCTCCCCCGGCTAACCGCCGGGTCCCCGAGCGGGTTCCTGCTCCGTTGCAGGCTCCGGCCCGGACCCCGCGACAGTATCGACCATCTGGCCATCCGCGGGGTGGAAATACTCGTGGATTTTCTGGGCAAGCCGCGGGGTCACCTTGGGCACCGCGGCGAGCTCGGCCACGGACGCCTCGCGAACGCGCCGCGCCGAGCCCAGCGCCTTGAGCAAGCTGGTGCGGATGGTCGGACCAACACCCGGGATGCCGTCCAGCACGGACTGGATCGTGCGCCGTCCACGGAGCTTCTTGTGGTACGTGATCGCGAAACGGTGCGCCTCGTCGCGGATCCGCTGCAGCGTGTGCAGCGCCGGCGAGGTCGGGTCGAGCGCCAGGGGCTGGGCGCTGTCGCCCACGTAGACTTCTTCCTGTTGCTTGGCCAGTGAGGCCACCGGGATCCAGTCGAGACCCAGCTCCTGCAGCACGCCCAGTCCCACGTTGAGCTGGCCACGCCCACCGTCGATGAGCACGAGGTCGGGCAGCACGGTACCCTGCTCCAGCGCGCGGGAGAACCGTCGGGTGAGCACTTCGCGCATCGAGGCGAAGTCGTCGGCGCCGGCCACCGTGCGGATGCGGAAGCGCTTGTAGTCGTCCTTCTTGAGATCGCCGTTCTCCCACACGACCATGGAGCCCACCTGCTCGGTGCCCTGGATGTTCGAGATGTCGTAGCCCTCGATCCGGTTGGGCGTCCCCGGCAGGTTGAGGCTGCGCCGCAGCTCCTCCAGCACGTACTGCTGGCGGTCGTCACGCGACAGCAGATGGTTCTGCAGCGCGATGGCCGCGTTGGCCTCGGCCATGGCGACGAACTCCCGCCGGGAACCCCGCTGCGGCGCCGCCAGCTGCACCCGGCGTCCGGCCAGCCCCGACAGCCAGTCGGTGAGGAGCGCCGCGTCGGGAATCTCCTCGGAGAGGAGGATCTCGGGCGCGGGGACGACGGCCTTGCGGTAGAACTGGCTCACGAACGCCGACAGCACCTCGCCGTCGCTCCAGCCCGCGACCTTGTCGAAGAAGAACGCCTCCTGCCCCACCAGGCGTCCCTTGCGCACGAAGAACAGCTCGACGCAGGCGTCGGCGCCCTGCCGCACGACCCCCAGGATGTCCTGGTCGACCTCCTCGGTCGAGATGATCTTCTGGCGCTCCTGGACCTTCTTGAGCGACTGGATCTGATCGCGCAGGACCGCCGCCCGCTCGAACTTCTCCTCGGCCGCCGCCGTCTCCATCTCCTCGGTGAGCCGTCGCACCAGCTCGTCGTCGCGGCCCTCCAGGAACCGCTGGACGTCGCGGACCGTCCGCGCGTAGCCCTCGCGGGTCTCCCAGCCCGTGCACGGCGCGTTGCAGCGATGGATCGCGTACTGGATGCACGGCCGCTCCAGGCGTCCGTCGATCGTGATCGAGCAGGTCCGGAGCGGGAAGAGCTGACGAGTCAGCCGCAGCGTCTCCCGCATGGCGGTGGCGGGATAGAACGGTCCGTAGTAGGTGTCGCGGTCGTTCTGCACCCGCCGCGCCACTAGGAGGCGCGGAAACTCCTCGCTCGTCGTGAGCCGCAGGAACGGGTAGTGCTTGTCGTCTCGCAGGATGATGTTGTAGCGGGGCCGGTGCTTGCGCACCAGATTGGCCTCGAGCATCAACGCCTCGAGCTCGTTGTCGGTGACGACGTAGTCGAGGTCCGCGATCTGGCGCACCAGCGCGTCGGTCTTGGGGTCGTGCGGGCGCGCCTCCTGGAAGTACGAGCGCACGCGGCTGCGCAGGGAGGCCGCCTTGCCGACGTAGATCACCTGGGCCTTGGCGTCGCGATAGAGATAGACGCCGGGCCGGTCGGGGAGCCGCTGTAGCTTGTCCTCGAGCGTCACGAGCCTATTGTAGCGGCCGCGCGTGCTCGCGTCGAAACGAGGGTGGCCGGTTCACGGAGGTCGTGGCCCCGACCGCGGATTCAGTCGCCGCCGAGGACGTCGTCTACGTCACCTGCTGGCGCTTGAGCGCGCGGACGCGGTCGCGCAGCTCGGCGGCCTGCTCGAAGTCGAGCCGGCGGGCGGCGTCGCGCATGGCGGCCTCCATCTCGGCGATCCGCTTGGCCAGCTCGCCCGGCGACGCGAAGGTCTCGGGGGCCGGCGTCTCCACCTCCACCGTGTAGTAGTCGCGCTCGTATACCGTCTGCAGCAGCTCGTGGATGGACGAGCGGATCGACTCCGGGGTGATGCCGTGCTCGGCGTTGTAGCGGGCCTGGATGGCCCGGCGCCGCTCCGTCTCCCGCAGCGCCTCGGCCATGGAGTCGGTCGTGTGGTCGGCGTACATGATGACTTCGCCGTTTACGTTGCGGGCCGCCCGCCCGGCCGTCTGGATGAGCGATGTCGCCGAGCGCAGATAGCCCTCCTTGTCGGCGTCCAGGATCGCCACCAGCGAGACCTCGGGGATGTCGAGGCCCTCCCGCAAGAGATTGATGCCGATCAGCGCGTCGAACTTGGCCAGGCGCAGGTCGCGGATCAGCGCCACCCGGTCGAGGGTGTCGATGTCGGAGTGCAGGTAGCGCACGCGCAGGCCGAGCTGCTGGTAGTACTCGGTGAGATCCTCGGCCATGCGCTTGGTGAGCGTGGTGACGAGCACCCGCTCCTCGCGCTCGGCGCGCGCGCGGATTTCGTGCAGGAGGTCGTCGACTTGGTCGCCGGCCGGGCGCACGCCGATCTTGGGGTCCATGAGCCCGGTGGGGCGGATCACCTGCTCGGCCACCGCCTCGTCGGCCAGCCTCAGCTCGTACTCGCCCGGTGTCGCCGACACATACACCGTCTGGGGCGTCAGCCGCGTGAACTCCTCGAAGGTGAGCGGCCGGTTGTCGAACGCCGACGGCAGGCGGAAGCCGTACTCGACCAGCGCCTCCTTGCGGGAGCGGTCCCCGTAGTACATGCCGCGGACCTGCGGCACCGCCACGTGGCTCTCGTCGATGACGATCAGCGCGTCGTGGGGCAGGTACTCGATCAGCACCGGCGGCGCCTCGCCCGGGCGGCGCCCGGTCAGGTGACGAGAGTAGTTCTCGATGCCGTGGCAGTAGCCCAGCTCCCGCAGCATCTCCATGTCGAAGAGCGTCCGCTGCTCGAGCCGCTGGGCCTCCAGGAGCCGGTTCCGGCCGCGCAGGAACGCCAGCCGCTCGCCCAGCTCGTCCTGGACGGTCTCCAGCGCGCGGTCGAGCTGCTCGGCCGGCGTCACGTAGTGACTGGC
>JBKOZA010000174.1:0-2563 GCA_046725675.1 Candidatus Methylomirabilota bacterium | reverse complement strand
CTCGTCGGACTCGATCAGGCGCACGACGATCTCCGGCATGTCGTCGGCCCGGAGGATCGCGTAGTCCATGAACGACGCGGTGAGCACCTGGCCCTGCTCGACGACGAGCCGCTCGCTCAGCGCGTAGCCGAGCCCCATGTGGATGCCGCCGTGGATCTGCCCCTCGGCGGCCAGCGGGTTGAGCGCGCGGCCGACGTCGTGGGCGGACACGATACGCCGCGCGCGGACGGTGCCGGTCGCCGTCTCGACGTCCACCACGACGGCCTGGGCCGCGAAGCCGTACGTCGCCGACACGTTGCCGCGCAGGTCCTTGTCGAGCATGGTCGTCGGCGGATCGTAGAACGCCTCGGCGACCAGCGTCTGCCCCCGCTCGCGCAGGTGGCCGCTCCGGGCCGCGCGGTCGCAGGCCACGCGCCGCCCCGGCTCGTCCCGCACGAAGATCCATCCTTCCGCGACGCCGAGCCGCTCGACCGACACCTCCAGCTCCTCGGCGGCCATGGCCAGCAGCCGGCCGCGGAGCTTCTCGGCGGCCAGACGCGCCGCGTTGCCGGCGATGAATGTCGTGCGGCTGGCGTGGGCGCCGACGTCCCACGGCTTGATGGCAGTGTCGGAATTGACGACGTCCACGCGCTCGAGCGGCACCCCGAGCGTCTCCGCAACGATCATCGCCAGCACGGTCTCCGAGCCCTGACCCAGCTCGGTGGCGCCGGTGACGAGCGACACGCGGCCGAAGTCGTCGAGCTTGACCACGGCGCCGCAGCCGTCCGAGCGGTAGATCCTCGCCCCGCCGCCGACGTGGAACATCCCCGCGTAGCCGACGCCCCGGCGCCAGCCGGGCGACGGTGGCGGCACGCCACGGGCGGCGTCGGCGAGCGCGTCGAGGCACTCGGGCATGGCGCACGAGGTGATGGTGAAGCCCTGGGGGTTGGCGTCGCCGGGTCGGGTGGCGTTGCGACGGCGGAGCTCCAGGCGGTCCAGGTCCAGGCGACCGGCCAGCTCGTCCATCTGGCTCTCGACGGCGAACGTCGACTCGAGATTGCCGTAGCCGCGCATCGAGCCGGAGTACGGGTTATTGGTGTAGGCGATCGTGGTGTCGAAGCGCACCGCCGGGCAGCGGTAGAGTCCCGCCACCGTCGAGAGCATCACGTACGGCGTCGTGGAGCCCCAGGACACGTAGGCGCCGTTGTCGATGACCACGTGACAGTCGCGGGCCAGCAGCCGGCCCGATGCGTCGGCGGCGGTGCGCAGCCGGATGGTGCACGGCTCGCGAGTGGGGCAGGCGACGAACTCCTCCAGGCGCTCGAACTCGATCTTCACCGGACGCCGCACCCGCCGCGCCAGCAGTGCGGCGATGACGTCGATCGGGTACAGGTCGAGGCCTCTCCCGAAATTGCCCCCGACCGGCGGCTGCAGTACGCGGATGCGGTCCCCGGTGACGCCGAGCGCCTGGGCGAGATCGCGCTGGTAGAGGAAGGGAACCTGCGTCGTGGACCACATGGTCAAGCGGTCCTCGAGGTCCCACTCGGCGATGGCCACCATCGTGCCGAGACAGGCGGGCGTCACGAAGTTCAGCCGGTACTCGCCCTCCACCACAGCCGTGGCCGCGGCGAAGGCGCCGTCGACGTCGCCGTGGGTGAACTGGTAGCGCAGATCCGTGTGGTTGGTGGCCCGCGTCTCGTGCACCAGCGGGGCGCCGCCTCGCACCGCCGCCAGCGGATCGAACACGGCCGGCAGCTCGGCGTACTCGACCTCGATCAGCTCCAGCGCGGCCTCGGCGACGGCCGCGCTCTCCGCCGCCACCGCCGCCACCTCGTCGCGCACGCAGCGGACGGTGCCGGTCTTGAGCGCGAGCTGGTCCCGGGCGAAGCCGAAGGGCTGCTGCTGGACGTCGCTTCCGGTGAGCACGGCCAGCACGCCGGGCAGCGCGGCGGCCCGACGCGCGTCGATGCGCACGATGCGCGCGTGGGCGTGGCGCGAGCGCAGGATCTTGCCGTGGGCCAGGCGCGGCTGGGCCAGGTCGTGCAGGTAGCGCGTGCGGCCGGTGACCTTGTCGGCGCCGTCCCGCTTGGGGACCGCGCGTCCGATGACCGCGAGGCCGCTCACGACGCCCCGGCGCTCACGCCAGCGAGCCCACCCGCAGGCGCTCGTAGAGCATGCTGAGCCACTCGGCGTGGGCGGCGTCGCGCCAGACCGAGAAGAACGGCGAGTCGAGCATCGCCACGAAGTCGCGCCGGCTGCGGTCGCGGGTCCGCTCGTCCGTCTCGCCGGTCCGCGGCGCCCGCACGGCACCGAGGATCCGGTCCTTGTGGTACACGGCCGGGAACTCGACGTAGCGGTACAGCTCGGTCATGTCGCGCGCGTAGAACACGATCACCGGGATCGACTGGAAGGTCTGGCTGCCCCGGCGGTTCAGGAACTGCGCCATGAGGTCGGCGTTCGGCGATTCGTTCGGATCGGGCTCGGGGGCGGCGCTGAAGCGCTGGCCGTCGCGCGGGAAGATGCGCAGCGCGAGGCCGGTGGCGGCGGCGACCCTGGCCACGAGCGGGATGTCGCGACGACAGTC
>JBKOZA010000173.1:0-3121 GCA_046725675.1 Candidatus Methylomirabilota bacterium | reverse complement strand
CGGCGGTCGGCCCCGCTGGTAGCGCAGTCCCGGCGGCCGGCGTCGCGCCGCGCCCGTCGGGGTGGCCCACCAGGGGCCGCGAAGTAGTCTCCGTCGCGAGCGCGGCCGTTAGAATGCACGGGTGAGCGCCGCGACCGGGCTCGTCCTGCATACCGAGGCATCTGTCGGCTTCGGCGGCCAGGAAATCCGGATCGTCGCCGAGGCGCGCTGGCTGCTCGACCACGGCTGGCCTGCCTTGCTGGCTGGCCAGCCGTGCAGCCCCCTGCTGGGGGAAGGTGAGCGGCAGGGCGTGCCCACGGTGGCTGTCGCCATGCGGCGCCCCCTCGACCTCCCCGCGCTGCTCGCGCTCCGCCGCCTGATCATCGACCGCGACGTGAGCTTGGTTCACACCCACAGCTCGATCGACAGCTGGTTGGGGGGCCTCGCCGCTCGCGCCTGTCGGCGCCCCGTCGTGCGCAGCCGCCACGTCACCATCGCGATCCCGCGCCGCCGTGCCCTCGTGTACCGCCTGGCCAATCGCATCATCGGCAGCGGCGAGGCGGCCGCGCGGGTGGTGGAGGCGGCCGGGGTGCCGCCGACGCGGATCGTGGCGATTCCACCCGGGGTCGACATCGGCCGCTTCCATCCCGGGGTCTCCGGTGCCGGCGTGCGCGCCGAGCTGGGGCTCGACGCGGCGTCCGTCGTGGGCCTCGTGGCCAACATCCGCGGCTCCAAGGGCCACAACGTCTTCCTCGAGGCCGCCCGCGAGGTGGCGTCGCGCGAGCCGGCCGCGCGCTTCCTGATCGTGGGCGACGGCATCGGCTTCGACGACGTGCGCCGTCGGGTCGGCGCGCTGGGGCTGGAGGGCGTGGTGCGCATGCTCGGGTTCCGTCGCGACATCCCGGAGGTGATGGCCGCCCTCGACGTGCTGGTGCTGCCCTCGATCCGCTCCGAGGCCGCCTCCCAGGTCATTCCTCAGGCCCTGGCGGTGGGAACACCGGTCGTGGCTACCGACGTCGGCGGCAGCGGCGAGCTCGTGCGCGACGGCGACACGGGCCGGCTGGTACCGGCCGGCGACGCGGCCGCGCTGGCGGCGGCCGTCCTCGACTGCCTCGCCGACCCCGCGCGTGCGCGGGCGATGGCGCGTCGTGGCCAGGCCCTCGTGCGCGGAAGCCACTCGCTCGACGCAGCCATGGCTCGCACGACGGCGGTGTATCGCGAGCTGCTCGACACCCGGGCGTCGTGATTCGCGTGGTACGGTGACAGCGGGGGGACGCTCGCCGGCCGTGAACATCCACGTCTTCGCCACCGACTACGACGGGACGATCGCCGAGGGCAACCGGGTGGCGGAAGCCACGGCCCGCGCGCTGGCTCGCGTGCGGGCCAGCGGTCGCAAGGTGTTGCTCGTCACCGGCCGGATGCTGCCCGATCTGCAGTCCGTGTGTCCCGACGTCGACCGGATGTTCGACGCCATCGTCGCCGAGAATGGCGCTCTCGTGTACTTCCCCGAGCGCCGCGAGGTTCGCACGCTCGGCGATCCGCCGGAGCCCGCCCTGGTGGAGGCGCTGCAGCGCCAGGGCGTGCCGTTCGAGCTCGGCACCGCCATCGTGGCTACCCACGCGCCCTACGCGGAAGCCGCGCTCGCGGCCATCCAGGAGACCGGCGTCGAGCGCTCGCTGGTCTTCAACAAGGGCGCGCTGATGCTGCTGCCGGGCGGCGTCACCAAGGGCACGGGGGTGACGGCCGCCCTGGCCGCGCTCGAGCTGTCGCCCCACAACATGGTCGGCATCGGCGACGCCGAGAACGACCACGCCTTCTTGTCCATCTGCGAGTGCGCGGTGGCGGTGGCCGACGCGGTTCCCGCGCTCCGCGAACGCGCGGACTACGTCACTCGCGCGATGGCCGCCCAGGGCACCGTGGAGTTCATCGAGGAGCACCTGCTCGACGACCTGGTGCAGATCATCCCGCGGCTGGCCCGCCATCAGCTGGTACTGGGCGAGCGCGCCGACGGCACGCCGGTGGCGGTGCCGGCGCACGGCACCCGCCTCCTCATCGTCGGCCCGTCGGCCAGCGGCAAGAGCACGCTGACCGGCGTGCTCGCCGAGCGCGTGCTCGAGAGCCACCGCTCGCTCCTGCTGGTCGATCCCGAGGGGGACTACCGCACCCTGTCGGAGCTGGAGGGGGTGGTCGTGTTCGGCGGGAAGGGCGAACAGGCGCTGCCGGCTCCCGAGGAGCTGGACCAGCTCCTGCGCCATGCCCGCACGAGCCTCGTGCTCGACCTGAGCGCGATGACGCTGGCCGAGAAGGTCGCGTACGCGACGATCGTGCTGGCGGTGGTGGCGACCGTACGGTCGAGCACCGGCCTGCCGCACTGGCTCATCATCGACGAGGCCCATCACGTGCTGCCCGCCCAGGGGGCGCCCGGCGCCGACTTCGTCCGTCCCGGAGCCGAGGGCCTCACGCTCATCACGCTGGACGCCGCCGCGCTGGCACCTCCGGTGCGGCCGCTCCCCAACGTGATTGCCTCGACCGAGCTGGTCGCCTTCCACGCCGGCGTGCGGGCGGTGCAGTCGGCGCGCGCCACTCGCGACGGCGCGATGGTCATCGAGGGGCCGGACCTCGAGCGGGGCGAGGCGGCGCTGGCGTGGCTCGAGCCCGAGCCGCGCGCGGTACGCTTTCGCGTCACCCGCCGGCGCCTGCACCACCGGCGGCATCTACGCAAGTACACCGAGGGCGAGCTGCCGCCTGAGCGCTCGTTCTTCTTCCGCGGCCCCACCGGCGCCCTCAATCTGCGCGCGGCGAACCTGGCGCGCTTCGTCGAGCTGGCGGCGGGCGTGGACGAGCCTACCTGGGCGCACCACCTGGCCACCCGCGAGTACTCGGCGTGGATTCGCGAGATGATCAAGGATCCCGAGCTGGCCGACGAGGTCGCCGCGGTCGAGGCCATCCCGATGCCGCCGGGCGAGTCTCGTCGTCTGGTGCTCGAGCGCGTACGAGCTCGATACGCCGTTTAGCTCGGAGGGGGGCTTCGCCCCCTTCCGACCGTCGTCGCGGGCCGGGGGGCGGGCTCCGCCGGGGCGCCCCCCCCCCCACCAAAAAACCGGGCATCCGCGGCCAAAACCCCCCCCCGGCGGGGGACAAA
>JBKOZA010000172.1:0-8642 GCA_046725675.1 Candidatus Methylomirabilota bacterium | reverse complement strand
CGATCAGCCGGGGCGGGGCGGGCGCGCCGGCGGACCGAAGCCGGGTGGGAACACGTGCGGCGGCGCGGTGTCGGCGAGCGCGTACTCGAACCGCCGGTCGGTGTCGCGCCGATGCTGGGTCGGGCCGGTGGCGCGCGTGAGCGTGACGACGCCGCCGTACGCGAACCACGATTCGCCGGAAGGGCACTCGAGGGTCAGACCCCGGTAGCCGAGGGGCGGGGCGGCCGGTGGCGCCGACGGGCTCAGGGGCAGCTGCGTCCAGATGCGCCTGAGCGATTCGAGTTGCCGCTCTTGAACGCTCCACTCGGGATCGCCGCGGCCCGAAAAGACGTGGGCGGTCGCTCGGCAGCGCGGCGCCGTCACTTGATCTTGACGTGCCCGTGCATCACGGCCATGAACGTGCAGAACTGCGTGTACATGCCGCGGTCAGCCGTGCGAGGGTCGGCGATGAGGTTGGTGCTGTTGTCGACGTTGATGACCGGCGTGCTCCCGGGTTTGTGGCTCCAGTAACCGTTGCGGCCCTTGCGATACCAGTGGAAGTCGAAGGTATCCGTGCGGTAGTTGCCACGCATAGTTGTAGCAGTTGTTCCGTAGCTGCCGTTGGGCACCGTCGTTCCACCAGGTCGGCTCGTAGAGCGGAGCACAACGGCAGCGGATCCTGACGGGCCAGGGGATCATCCGATGCCGCCAGCGCCGGCGAAGCTCACGGTAGCGTTCGATCTCCCGGCGGAGAATCCCGGGGAACTCCCTTCCGAGCCCGAGGCGCCTCACGGGGCCGGTGCTGCCGCACACGAAGTCTTCGAGCACGGGATCGGTGGTTCGGATCGGCGGCTGGCGCCGGCCGGCCGGTTCGATGATCAGGCCTCGGTATCCGAGCGTCGGGATGGGGAGCGGGCGTGTATCGCGACGGCCTGCCCGGCCGGCCGCCCTGAGGAGCGCCAGCGCTTGGCGCGCCCGGGAGCCGGTCAGCTGGATGACGGGGTTGGGACGGTCGCGGTTGCCGCCCGGCGGGGGCTGATCTAAGATGCGGCCGCCTACCACGCAGGACACGGAGGAGACGATGAGCCGAATTCCCAAGACGCTGTGCCTCGTCCTCGGAGCGCTGGTGCTGACGCTCCTGCCGGCCATCGTCGACGCCCAGAAGAAGACGCTGGTGGTGGCGCTCAACCAGGACCCCGATCTCCTGGATCCGACGCTGGCCCGCACCTACGTCGGCCGCATCGTCTTCCAGCACATCTGCGAGAAGCTCTACGACATCGACGAGAGTCTCGTCATCCAGCCCCAGCTCGCGGCCGCGATGCCGGCGGTGAGCGACGGCGGCAAGACGGTCACCATCAAGCTGCGGCCGGGGGTGAAGTTCAACGACGGGACGCCGATGACGGCGGAGGCCGTGAAGTTCTCGCTCGACCGGCACCGCGAGATGAAGGGCTCGAACCGGCGGAGCGAGCTCGACCATGTCACCGTCGTCGAGGTCGTGGACCCGCAGACGATTCGCCTGCGCCTCAAGTCGCCGCTGGCGCCGCTCGTCGCCATTCTGACCGACCGGGCAGGGATGCCGGTGTCCCCGGCGGCCGCCCAGAAGCTCGGCGACAAGTTCGGGACCGCGCCGGTCTGCGTAGGGCCGTGGCAGTTCGTCGAGCGCATTCCTCAAGATAGGATCGTCATCGAACGGTCGCCGCACTACTTCGACCCGGCCGCCGCGAAGTTCGACCGGATCGTGTTCCGCATCATCCCCGACGATAACGTCCGCCTGGCCAACCTGCGCTCGGGCGACATCGACGTCATGCATCTGGTGGGGCCGACCGACGCGACGAGCCTCAAGAAGGAAGGCCGCTTCGAGGTCTCCAACGTGACCGGCCTCGGCTACAACGGCATCACGATCAACCTCCGCAACAAGACCGGCAAGACGCAGCCACCCGGCGACCTCGGCACCCCGCTGGCCAACGACCCCCGCGTGCGGGAGGCGCTGGAGCTGTCGATCGACCGCGAGGCGCTCAACCAGGTCGCGTGGGACGGGCTGTACACGCCCGGCTGCACGGCCATCGCGCCGCCGAGCCCGTTCTTCGACAAGGCCCGCAAGTGTCCGGGGCGTGACGTGGCGCGCGCGAAGAAGCTGCTGGCCGACGCCGGAGTGGCGGGCGGCTATGCCTTCGAGATGGTGATCGTCAACAACCCCCAGCAGCGGCGTGTCGGGGAGGTCATCCAGGGGATGGCGCGCGAGGCCGGCTTCAATGTCACCCTCACGCCGAAGGAGTTCGCCTCCTCGCTGAAGGACAACGAGGACGGCAAGCATCAGGCCTTCCTGATCGGCTGGAGCGGGCGGGTGGACCCCGACCACAACATCCACCAGTTCCACACCTGTGGGGGGAGCCTCAACGAGACCCTCGCCTGTGACGAGAAGCTCGACGCCGTGCTGAACCGGGCGCGCGAGGTGGCGGACGTCGGCCAGCGGACCGCGCTCTATCGTGAGGCCACGGACATCATGAACGCCCGGCGCAACATCATCTACCTGTACTTCCAGAACTACATCGTGTCGTTCCCCAAGAGCCTGAAGGGATACAAGGCCGTGCCCGACGGCCTGATCCGGATCAAGGGGACGACCTGGCAGTAGCGCGGCGCCGAGGGTGAAGGGCCCGGTGGCATGATCGAGTTCCTCGTCCGCCGGGCCTTCATCTCGGCGGTGACGCTGCTCATCATCAGCCTCATCGTCTTCACCGGCGTCCGCCTGATCCCCGGCGATCCGGCCCGCGTGCTGGGCGGCACCGACGCCGATCCCGCCGGCCTGGAAGAGATCCGCGAGAAGTACGGGCTCAAGGACCCCATCCCTGTCCAGTACCTGCGCTGGCTCGGCCTCGCCCTGCGCGGCGACCTGGGCGAGTCGATCCGCACCCGCACGTCGGTGGCGTGGACGATCGCCATCAAGGCGCCGATCACGCTCGAGCTGGCCGCGCTGTCGCTGCTCGTCGCGATCGGAATCGCCATCCCGGCCGGCGTGCTGGCCGCCGTCCGTCGCAACACGGTCTGGGACGTGCTGGCCAGCAGCGTGTCGCTGTGCGGGGTCTCGGTGCCGAACTTCTGGCTCGGCATCATGCTGATCCTGCTCGTGTCGGTGCGGCTTGGCTGGCTGCCGGCCTCGGGGTTCGTGCCGCTCGCCGAGGACGTGCTCGGCAACGTCAAGCGCATGCTGATGCCGGCCCTGGTACTGGGCACCGGCCTGGCCGCCGTGCTGATGCGCCAGACGCGCAACGCGATGATCGAGGTGCTGAGCGCCGACTACGTGCGCACCGCCCGCGCCAAGGGTCTCGCCCAGCGGGCGGTCGTCGTCCGCCACGCCCTGCGCAACGGGCTGATCCCGGTGGTGACGATCCTGGGACTGCAGATGGGGGCCCTCATGGGCGGCGCCGTCGTCACCGAGCAAATCTTCGTGCTGCCGGGCTTCGGCCGGCTCATCGTCGAGGCCGTGTTCACGCGCGACTATCCCGTCGTGCAGGGCGTGGTGCTCATCACCGCGTCGTCCTACGTGCTCATCAACCTCCTGGTGGACGTCTCCTACAGCGTGTTGAACCCGCGCATCCGGATCCGGGGAGCGGCCGATGGCGGGTAGCGCCGCCAGCCCGACCTATCCGGTGACGCTGGCGGCCGAGGAGCCGGCGACGCGGGGAGGCTTCCTGCAGCGAGCCTGGCGCGTCGGCCGCCGGCGTCCGGCCGCGATAGCCGGGGCCGTCGTGGTCACGCTCTTCGTCGTCATGGCGCTGGCGGCGCCGTGGATCGCCACCAGTGATCCCGTTCGCACCGACTGGGCCAAGATCCGCAAGGCGCCGTCGTGGGCGCACCCCTTCGGCACCGACGACCTCGGCCGCGACGGCTTCTCGCGCGTGGTGTGGGGTGCTCGCATCTCGATGCAGGCCGGCGTGTTCTCCATCGTGCTGGCCATGGCGATCGGCGTGCCGGTCGGGCTGGCGGCGGGCTACTACCGCGGGGCGCTCGACCAGCTCATCATGCGGCTCACCGACGCCTGGCTGGCGTTCCCGTTCCTGATCCTGGCCATCGGTCTGGTCACCATCCTCGGTCCCTCGCTGGTCAACGCCACACTGGCGATCGGTCTCGGCGCGACCCCGACGTACATCCGTCTCACGCGCGGTCTCGTGCTGTCCACCAAGGAAGAGGACTACGTGCAGGGCGCCCGCGCCCTCGGCGCCGGCGACCTGCGCGTGATGGCGCGCCACATCCTTCCCAACGTGGTCAGCGCCATCCTGGTGCAGGCCACCGTCGCCATCCCGACCGCGATCATCGCCGAGGCCGTCCTGTCGTTCCTGGGGCTGGGCGTGCAGCCGCCGGCCCCCTCGTGGGGCACCATGCTGAATGCCGCCCAGCAGTTCCTCGAGCAAGCGCCCTGGATGGCCTACTGGCCGGGCCTGGCCATCTTCACGCTCGCCCTGTCGTTCAACCTTGCCGGCGACGGTCTCCGCGACGTCCTCGACCCGCGGGATTACTGAGGCTCGCGCGCGATGTGGCGACGCGTTCGCCGGGCGGTCGGGCGATACCAGGAGCTGCTCCTCGCCGTCACCTTCCTCGGCATGGCGGGCTACGAGGCGGCGGAGATATGGATCCTCGAGCGACCGGGCTCGGGGCCGCTCGGTTTGTCGATCCACGCCTTGCAGGTGGTCCTCATCCTCGCGGCCACCGCCGTGGCCTTCCGCGCCTGGCAGCGCAAGACGGCGCACGAGGAGGCGCTGGCGCGGATGGTGGAGCGGGTCGTCTTCGCCCAGGACGAGGAGCGGCGGCGCATCGCGTACGAGCTGCACGACGCGATCTCCCCGCTGGTCGTCAGCGCCAAGCAGCACCTCGACACGTGCCGCGACCTGTGGGCGCTCGACCCGACGCGGGCGGCGCCCCAGCTCGACATCGCGGCCGCCCGGCTTGCGCTCGCCATCACGGAAACCAGGCGGGCCCTGGCTGCGCTCCGGCCCTCTCTGGTGGCCTCGCGCGGTCTCGGCGCGGCGGCCCGGCAGAGCGTCGAGGACGCGGCGGCGGAGGCCGGCTGGGCGCTGGGCTTCCGCGAGGATCTGGGCGACGCGCGTCTGCCCGCGGTCGTCGAGACGGCCGCGTTCCGCATCCTCCAGGAAGCGCTGGCCAACGTCCGCAAGCACGCGCGGGCCGCGCGCGTGGACGTCGAGCTGCACCGCCGCGCCGACGGCCTGGACCTCGACGTGAGCGACGACGGCGTGGGGCTCCCCCTGGACGAGGGACGCGGCCGTCGTGGTCTCGGGCTGCTGAGCATGCGCGAGCGCGCCCGCCTGGTCGGCGGTACGTGCGCAATCGAGAGTCCCGGCCAACGGGGAACGCGCGTCCGCGTGCGGCTTCCCTTGCCGGCCGTCGAGTGAGAGACTCGACGACCGTGTCCCTCCGCCTCCTCATCGTCGACGATCACCCGGTGGTCCGCGAGGGTCTGCGCAGCATGCTGGCCGGCACCGCGATCGACGTCGTCGGCGAGGCGGGCACAGCCGCCGAGGCGATCCGTCTCGGCGCCGAGGCCGCCCCCGACGTCGTCCTGCTCGACCTGGGGCTGCCCGACCTCGACGGGCTGAGCACCATCACCCGCCTCAAGCAGGCCCGGCCGCCGGCCGCCGTGCTCGTGCTCACGATGCACGACGACCCGGCGCTCGTCCGGGGCGCGGTGCAGGCGGGCGCGGCGGGTTACGTCCTCAAGGGCGTCAGCCGGCAAGAGCTGCTGGCCGCCGTCGACGCCGTGCACCATGGCGAGGCGGTGCTCGACCCGCTCCTGCTCCGCACACTGGCCAGCGCGACGCCGGCCAGTGCGGCGCGTGGCCCGGCGCCGCTCACGCCGGTCGAGCACGACGTGCTGCAGCTGATCGCGGCTGGCTTGACCAACCGCCAGATCGCCAGCCGCATGCGGTGGAGCGTGGCGACGGCGAAGAAGTACGTCCGGCGGGTCCTGGTCAAGCTCGAGGTCTCCGACCGTACCCAGGCCGCCGTGGTGGCGCTCCGGCGGGGATTCCTCGCCGCGAACGGATAGCCAGGTGGCTATCGCATTCGTAGCCGCCTGGTAGTTGCGCGACCGGACCGAGACGCGTAGACGACCATCATGCGCCGGGCCCTCGTCGCCGCTCTCGTCGGCTGTCTGGGCCTGGCAACCGCGCTCGCCCAAGCCCAGCCGCCCGCGGCCCCGCCGGCTGAGTCGCCCGAAGAGGTCGTCAAGCTCCCGGCCGTCGAGGTCACGGCGCCCGCCCGCCTGCCGGGAGCGCCGCTGCCGGTCGACCACGTACCCGGCAGCGTGCAGATCCTGTCGGGCGACGCGCTGCGGGGCGGTGGCATCGTCACGACCCAGGACGCGCTCGCCACCTTGCCCGGCGTGAGCCTCGTCGACCAGCAGGGCAACCGGGCGCAGCCGGACGTCACCTTCCGCGGCTTCCAGGTCACCTCGGTCACCGGGGTGCCGCAGGGGATCAGCGTGTTCGTGGACGGCGTCCGCGTGAACGAGCCGACCGTCGAGGAGGTGAACTTCGACCTCATCCCGCTCGATGACGTCGAGCGGATCGAGCTGCTGCGCGGGCCCTCGGCGATCTTCGGGCGCAACACGCTGGGCGGCAGCCTGAACATCCTCACCCGGCGGGGCGGCGACACCCACGAGATCGTGCCGGAGCTGGAGTTCGGCAGCTTCGGCCGACAGAAGTACCGCCTGCGGGCGAGCGGGCCGGCCGGCCCCCTGGACTACTACGTGGCCGGCACCTACAGCGAGGAGGACGGCTGGCGCGACCGCTCGGCGGTGCGCCTGGGTCGTCTCTTCGCCAAGCTCGGCCTCACGGTGGACGATACCGACGCGACCCTGTCGTTCCAGCGCGTCCAGAACCGAATCGAGCAGCCGGGCTCGCTGCCGCTCAGCGAGCTGCGCCGTGACCGGCGGCAGAACTTCACGGGAGGCGACTTCTTCGCGCCGCTGCTGAACCTGGTCACGCTCAACGTGCACCAGACCGTGGCCGAGCACGCCCGCGTGAGCGTCAACGGCTTCGTCCGCACGCTCGACGCCGAGCAGTTCAACGTCAACCTGCTCGGCGCCGACACCCGCTCGTTCACCAACACGACGTCGGCCGGCAGCACGTTGCAGTTCGACCACGACGGCCGCCTCTTCGATCGCGCCAATCGCCTGACCGTGGGTGTCGAGTACGTGCATCACGACGTCGACGTCAAGGTCCTGGAAGAGGAGGACGGCGCCACGTCCGTCAACAGCAAGGTGAGCGACGACCAGCACGCCTTCGCTTTGTTCGCCCAGGACACCCTCGACGTTGTCCGGGACGTGCTGCGTCCCGGCGACGCGCTCGTGCTGACCACCGGGGTGCGCTGGGACTGGCTGCGCCACGTCATCGGCGACAGGAGCCCGCCCGAAGCCGGCCGGCCGAGCGTGGCGGGCGACAGCACCTTCAGCCGGGTCAACCCGCGCCTCGGCGTGAACTACAACCTGAGCCGGGCCGCCGGCTTCTACTTCACGTTCGCGAAGGGCGTCCGAGCGCCGGCCTTCCTGGAGCTGACGTGCGCGAGCCCGGGCACCGTGTGCCCGGGGCTGCAGGCCGGTGTGGCGCCCGATCCCCCGCTGAAGCCGGTGCAGGCTTATCACTACGAGGTCGGCGCGCGACTGGCGCCGCGGCCCTGGCTCGGCCTCGAGCTGGCGGCGTTCCGGACTGACCTGGTCGACGACATCTTCTCGATCTCCCCCACCGGGACCACCGGCCTGTTCTTCCAGAACGTCGGCAGCACACGGCGCCAGGGAATCGAGGCGAGTGGCCGGGCGAGCCTGGGCAAGCGCTGGGACCTGCGGCTGAGCTATACGTACACGGAGGCCACGTTCCGGGAGGACGTGGATCTGGCCAGCCCGCGGCTCACCTCGGGCTGCGCGGCGGCGCCGTGCCTCCAGCACGTGCGAGCGGGGAGCGACCTGCCGCTCATCCCCCGGCATCGGCTCAACGCCGCCGTCGAGCACCACGTCACTCCCTGGCTCACGCTATGGGCGTCGGGCTCCTTCGTCGGGTCGCAGCGCCTGCGCGGCGACGAGGAGAACGTCGAGCGGACGCTCGACCCCTACGTGGTGCTCAACGCGGGCGCCCGCGCCAGCTGGAAGCGCTTCAGCGCGTTCGTCACGGTCAACAACCTGCTGAACGAGGAGTACGAGACGTTCGGGACGTTCGCGCCGAACGCCAGGCGGGCCGGGGCGCCGATCGAGCCGTTCGTCACCCCCGCGCTGCCCATCCACGTCGACGTCGGGATCGCGTACCGGTTCTGATCTGCTACCGTGGGAGGCCGAAATGCCTCCCGCGCAGCGTCCGCTCCGCGTACACCTGGTGGGCGCGTCCGGCTCCGGCACGACGACGCTCGGGCGGGCGCTGGCCAAACGGCGGGGCTGCGCGCACTTGGACACCGACGACTTCTTCTGGCTACCGAGCGACCCGCCATTCCAGCACGTCCGCGAGCGGGCCGCGCGCCAGGGCCTGCTGGGGGCCGAGCTGGCCCGGCACCCGGGCTGGGTGCTCTCGGGATCGCTGTGTGGCTGGGGCGACGTCTTCATCCCGCAGTTCGACCTGGTCGTGTTCCTGTGGGTGCCTCCCGGGGTGCGGATCGCGCGCCTGCGC
>JBKOZA010000171.1:0-4761 GCA_046725675.1 Candidatus Methylomirabilota bacterium | reverse complement strand
GCTCGTCCTCCAGCTCCACCTCGTACACCCGGTTCTCGAACGCGCGCAGGGGCAGGCAGCGGCCGGTACAGCGGAGCCCGCCGACTTCCACCGCGTCGAGCACGCGGTCCGGCGTGAGGGCGAAGAACGACGAGCTCGGCTCGGCCGCCATCGCGACTGAGTGTATCCTACCCATGGCATCGAGCGTGCCGAACAAGGCCGATTGAACGCGCATCTCGATGCCCGGATCGACGCCGTCGACCGCGAGCTCTAGCGCCCGGCCACCACCGGCGCCATCACACCATCCGGGAGGCGACGATGCCCGAACGTCCGCTGCCGTCGGAGAAGGAAGTCCTGGGCTGGATCCGTGAGCGCCGCAACTGGGGCCGCTGGGGGAAGGACGACCAGAAGGGAACCCTCAACCTCGTCACGCCGGCCAAGCGGGCGGCGGCGGCCCGGCTGGTGCGCAGCGGCCGCAGCGTCTCGCTCAGCCGGCCGTTTCCCAAGGAGCCGGGGCCGAACAACGTGTTCCCCGCCCACCACTTCATGAAGACGAGCGTTCGGGGCAAGGGCGGGTTCTCGGCGGACTACTACGGCATCTACTACCACGGCGTCGCCTCCACGCACATCGACGCGCTCTGCCACACCTGGGACGAGGAGGCGATGTGGAACGGCCGCGATCCCAAGAAGGAGATCACGTTCGAGGGGGCCAGGTTCGGCTCGATCGAGCACTGGCAGGAGGGCATCATCACTCGCGGCGTCATGCTCGACGTGCCCCGGCACCGCGGCACCGCCTTCGTGACCCAGGAGGCGCCGGTACACGGCTGGGAGCTGGAGGACATCCTCGTCAAGCGCAACATTCGTCTCGAACCAGGCGACGCGATCTGCGTCTACTCGGGCCGCGAGGCGTGGCAGGCCCAGGACCCCGAGCGCCCCTACAGCAAGCCGTTCGGCCCCACGCCGCCCGCCCGGCCGGGGCTGCACATCTCCTGCCTGCCGTTCCTGCGCGACCACGACGTGAGCGTGCTGGTGTGGGACATGCTCGATCACCTGCCGATCGGCTACGACGTGCCGTGGGCTGTGCACGCCGCCATCTTCGCCTACGGCGTCGCGCTCCTCGACAACGCGCTGCTGGAGCCCCTGTCCAAGGCGTGCGTCGAGGAGGGCCGCGACGACTTCATGCTGGTCATCTCGCCCCTGCCGGTCGTGGGCGGCACCGGCTCACCCGCCAACCCCCTGGCGGTGTTCTAGGCGGCGAGCTCGCTGAACACGCGCCAGGCCTCGGCCTTGCGCTCCCAGCCGATGCCGGGCGCGTCGGCCGGGGTGACGCGACCGTCGACGACGCGCGTGTCGTCGTGGAGCCCACCGAACGGCGCGAAGCTCAGCGGATTCACCTCGGCGCCGCCGAGCCCCAGCGCGCTGACGATGTGGGCGGCGAACGGGTGGCCGCCGTGCGGCCAAAACGCCGTCCGCGACCAGCCGCGCACCTCCAGCACGTCGACGATCTCGAGGAAGCCGGTCAGGCCGTAGCAGTGCACGGGATCGAACAGCAGCACGTCGCGCTCGCGCCGCAGGCCCCCGTGACGGTCCAGGAGCTTCGCCTCGTCGGACGAGAAGAGCGCCTCGCCGGCGGCGACCCGTCCCCCGTAGACGGCCACGACGGCACAGTGCGTGTCGAAGTCGAGCGGCGCGCACACGTCCTCGAACCACCACAGGCCGTACGGCGCCAGCTTCGCGGCCGCCTTCAGCGCGGCCTCCGGGTCGTACATGTTCATGGCATCGACGGCGAGACGATCCCCTCCGCCCAGCACCTTGAGGGCGGCATCGATCCTGCGCAGATCCTCGCCCAGCGGCGCCGAGCCGATCTTGATCTTGGCGCGCGGATAGCCGAGGTCCGCCAGCCGGCGCAGCTCGTCGCTCAGCCGGCCCACGTCGTCGCGGGGATAGGGATAGCCGCCGCCGGCGTACACGACGACCGAGGGGTCGGGGTCGCGACCGAACCGCTTGGCCAGGAACCGGTTCAGCGGGAGCCCGGCGATCTTGGCGGCGGCGTCCCACAGCGCCATGTCGAGGGTGCCGACCGCCACGCAGCGCTCGCCGTGGCCACCCCGCTTCTCGCCGGCCATCATCACCGTCCACGCGCGCAATGGATCGATGTTTCGGCCGTCGGCGGCGATGAGCTCCTCGTCGCGGGCGCTCAGCAGTCGGGGGGCGAAGCGCTCGCGGATGAGTCCACCCTGCGCGTAGCGCCCGATCGAGGAAAACCCGTAGCCGACGACCGGGCGGCCCTCGCGCACGACGTCGGTGACGAGCGCGACGGCGCTGGTGGTGAGGCCGCCGGCCGGCAGGGCGGGGTCCGCGAACCGGGAAATCGGGAGGGATCGCTCGCGGACGTCGACGATGTGCACGGTCGCGTCAGGTGCCGCTCTTCTCGATCCTGGCCCACGTATCGCGCAGCCCGACGGCGCGGTTGAATACCGGTCGGGCGGGCGTGTGGTCGTGCCAGTCGGCCACGAAGTAGCCGGTCCGCTCGAACTGCACGCGCGTCTCGGGGGCGACCCCGGCCAGGGCCGGCTCGACCTTGGCGCCGGTCACGACTTCCAGCGAGGCGGGGTTCAGCACCGCCGCATAGTCCTCGGCGTCGTCGGGCCGGGGCGCCGTGAAGAGCGTGTCGTAGAGACGCACCTCGGCGTCGACGGCATGGGGAGCCGAGACCCAGTGAATCGTGCCCTTCACCTTCCGGCCCCGGCTGTCGCCGCCGCGCGAGTCGGGATCGTAGGTGCAGCGCACCTCGACGACCCGGTCCGAGGCGTCTTTGGTGACGCCGGTGCACTTGACGATATAAGCGTAGCGCAAGCGCACCTCGGCCCCGGGCGACAGGCGAAAGTACTTCGGCGGGGCCGGGTCGCGGAAGTCGTCCTGCTCGATGTAGAGCTCCCGGGAGAACGGCACCGTGCGGGTGCCCGCCGTCGGATCCTCGGGGTTGTTGATCGCCTCGAACTCCTCGACCTGGCCGGCCGGGTAGTTCTCGATGACCAGCTTCAGCGGCCGCAGCACGGCCAGGCGGCGCTCGGCGCGCCGGTTGAGGTCCTCGCGCAGGCAGTGCTCGAGGTAGGCGAGCTCGACGATGTTGGCGGCCTTGGTCACGCCGACACGGTCGGCGAAGTCGCGGAGGGCCTCCGGCGTGTAGCCCCGGCGGCGCAGCCCGGCCAGGGTCGGCATGCGCGGGTCGTCCCAGCCGCGGACGTGGCGGCTCTCGACCAGCTGCAGCAGCTTGCGCTTGCTCATGACGGTGTGACTCAGGTTAAGGCGCGCGAACTCGATCTGCTGCGGGTGGAAGATACCGAGGGCGTCGAGATACCAGTCGTAGAGCGGCCGGTGGTCCTCGTACTCGAGCGAGCACATCGAGTGCGTCACACCCTCGATCGAGTCCGACTGGCCGTGGGCCCAGTCGTACATCGGGTAGATGCACCAGGCGTCGCCCGTTCGCTGATGGCTCGCCTTGCGGATGCGGTACATGACCGGATCGCGCAGGTTCATGTTCGGCGAGGCCATGTCGATCCTGGCCCGCAGCGTCTTGGCGCCGTCGTCGAACTCGCCGGCCCGCATGCGACGGAAGAGGTCCAGGTTCTCCTCCACCGACCGGTCGCGGAACGGCGAGGGCCGACCCGGCTCGGTCAGGGTTCCGCGGTACTCGCGAATCTCGTCGGCGGAGAGATCGTCCACGTAGGCCTTGCCGTCGCGGACGAGCTGCTCGGCCCACTGGTAGAGCTGCTCGAAGTAGTCGCTGGCGTGGTAGAGGTGCGCCCCCCAGTCGAAGCCGAGCCAGCGGATGTCGCGCATGATGGCGTCGACGTATTCCTGGCTCTCCTTGGCGGGGTTGGTGTCGTCGAAGCGCAGGTGGCAGCGACCGCCGAACTCGGTCGCCATGCCGAAGTCGATCGCGATCGCCTTGGCGTGGCCGATGTGCAGGAAGCCGTTGGGCTCGGGCGGAAAGCGCGTGATCACCTGGCCGCCGAAGCGGCCGGTGCGGTTGTGCTCGAGAATGATCTCGCGGATGAAGTTGCTCGGCTTCTCGCCGTTGGCCATCCTGTAGATGGTATCACCGGAGGCGGTGTAGTCTGCTGGGGTCCCAAGGAGGGCCGCCATGGCCGTCGCGCTCGTCACCGGCACCAGCAGCGGCATCGGACTGGCCACCGCCACCCACTTCGCCCGCCAGGGCCACGAGGTCTGGGCCGGCGTGCGCACCCCCGCCACCGCCACCGATCTGCAGGAGACGATCGAGCGTGACCGGCTCCCGATCCGGGTGATCGGCCTCGACGTGGACGACCCCGCCTCGGTCCAGCGCGGGGTCGGCGAAGTCCAGGACAAGGCGGGGCGCATCGACGTGCTGGTGAACAACGCCGGGATCGGCGGTGGCGGTCCCATCGAGGACGTCCCGGTCGACTGGGCCCAGAGCCTGTTCCAGACGAATTACTTCGGCGTGGTCCGGATGGTCCAGGCCGTGCTCCCGGGCATGCGCCAGCGCCGGAGCGGGGCGATCGTCAACCTCTCCTCGATCGCCGGGCGCCTGGCGATCGCCGGTCATGGGCACTACTCGGCCGTGAAGCACGCGCTGGAGGCGATGAGCGAGGCTCTCGCCCAGGAGGTGCAGCGCTTCGACATCCGAGTCGCCATCGTGGAACCGGGCGTCGTCGTCACGCCCATCTTCACCAAGGCTCGGCGCTTCGCCGATCCCGCCTCGCCGTACTTCGACCACGTCCGCCGGCTGCTCTTGCTCTA
>JBKOZA010000170.1:0-7266 GCA_046725675.1 Candidatus Methylomirabilota bacterium | reverse complement strand
GCGCGGAAGCTCCGCCCGAAGACCGCGCCGAGCTGCAGGACCCGTCGCTCCTCGGGGTCCAGGAGGTCGAGTCGAGCCTGGATGGTCGCCTGAATCGTGTCGGGAAGCGTCGCGAGCGCTTGCTCGACGCCGGCCACATCGCTCAGCGAGACGACGCGTTCCCTGATCGATTGGACGATCTCGCCCACGAAGAAGGGGTTGCCTTCGGCCCGCACCACCACACGCTCGATGATCTGCGGGGTACTCGGGCCGACCATGGAGCGAACCAGTTGCGCGACGGAATCGTCGTTGAGGGGCTCCAGGGACATGGCGACGTAGTTCCGGCGGCCGCCTCCCCATCCCGGGCGCCGATCGAGCAGCTCCGGACGGGTGAGGACGATCATCAGCACGGCCGCCTCGCCCCGGGGCTGCACGATGAACTCCACGAGATCGAGCAGGCTCTCGCTCGACCAGTGCAGATCCTCGAAGACCAGCACGAGGGGCGATCGTCGCGCCGCCACTTCGATGGCCGCGCGCCACGCGGCAAACAGCGCGGCCCGGTCGATCACCTCCGGTTCACCGGCGCCGATGGTGGCGGCGAGGAGGTCGGCCGCCCGCTCGGGCGATTCGACACCGCGGTCGTGCAGCCAGACTCGCATTTCCTCGCGCACGGTTTCCGGCGCGGCCTCGTCCTTCAACCCCACCAGGCGTATCAACAGCGCGCGAAGCGGCCAGTACGTGACTCGCTGGCCATAGGGTATGCACTGGGCGATCGCAACCGTTGCGTCAGGCCAGAGCGCAGGCAGCCGGTGCAGGAACTCCTCGACCAGCCGGGTCTTCCCGGCCCCGGCCGGCGCCACGAGGCTCACGAGGAATGGGCGGCGGTCGGTGAAGGCTCGCCGGGCGACGAGCTCGAGCTGCGCCAGGTCGTCGTCCCGGCCGATGAACGGAAAGCGGGACGGCGTGGCCTCGGCCGCTCGTCCGAGGAGCGGTAGCGCCTGGATCGGCAGCCGCTTGCCCTTCACCTCGATCTCGGTCGGCTGGCCGAGCGTGAACCGGTCCCGGGCCGCCTGGACGGTCCGCTCGCCGCACAGGATCGACCACGGCTCGGCCATCTGCTGCAGTCGCGAGGCCACGTTCACCGCGTCACCGGTGATCAGGAAGTCGCTGGCCGTGCTGTCGCGGGTGGCGACCACTTCCCCGGTGTTCACTCCGATGCGCACGGTCTGGTGTGGAGCGAGTCTCGAATCGGCCCGGACGCGGTCGCGGATCTCCAGGGCTGCCGACATCGCGCGCTGGGCATCGTCACCGTGGGCCTGGGGAAGCCCGAAGACGGCCATGACGGCGTCGCCGATGAATTTCTCGACGGTGCCGCCGTGCGCGCTCACAGCTTCCCTCGCAATGTTGTAATAGCGCGTCTGGAGCGCTCGAACGTCCTCGGGATCACGCGCCTCGCCGAGTCTGGTCGCGCCCGCCATGTCCGCGAACAGCACGGTGACGATGCGACGCTCTTCAGCCATCTGACCCGCGGGTCCCGCGCTCCGTCTGGGCCAGCACCCTGTCCGCGTCGGCGAGCAGGGGTCGGGCCTGGAGCGCATCGAACGTCCTCCGAGCCTCCAGGAGATGGTCGGCGGCCTCGTGTGGGCGGCCCACCGCGACCAGGCAGCGGCCCGCCCCCAACGCCGCCTGGCCATGCTCCAGGGGGAACCCGTAGTTCTTCCAGCGTTCCGACGCCTCGGCGTAGAGGGCGCTCGCCTCGTCGGGCTGACCCTGGGCTTCAGTCAGCACGGCGCGGCCCGCGAGCACGGAGTACTCGTGACGGGCGGCTCGGTGGACATTGCCGTCCAACAGGAGTTCGGCCAGACGGATTGCGTTCGACGCCACACACACGCGGACGGTCTCGGGCAGGTGACGGGACCGAAAGACCGGACGATCTCGCGTGATCTCCTCGATCTCCTCGATCAGCCGCACGGTCGTCGCCGGGTTGCCGCGCGCGTGCTCGATGAGCGAGACGACGGCCACGGCCGGGACGAGCACCTGGGGGTCTCGGATCTCCCGGGCGCGCGGCAGGAACGCCTCCACCAGGTCGTGGGCGCGGCTCAGCTCTCCACGGCACACGAACACGTACGCCGTGTAGGTGAGCGCCACGACGGTGACCTGGCCGCCGCCCTGTCGCCGGTCCCACTCGATCACCTCGCTGGCGATGCGCAGCAGCTCGTCCCATCGCCCGAGATCGAACAACGGCCAGAGCGTCTCCGCCTTGGCCCACATGACCGGAAGGGTGAGCCCACGGTGCTCCCCGAACTCGATCCCCGCTCGCTTCACGTCGAGACCCCGAGCAGGACCCTCGGCCACCCACACCCAATCACCGAGGTTTCCGTAGGACCTGATCGTTTCGTTCCCGAGCCCGAGGTCGAGGCTGAGGCGCAGCGCTTCCCTCAGGTCGGCGAGGCCGTTCGCCAGATCGCTGAGCTGGCAGCGCGCGAGGCCCCGGAGCTGTCGCGCTCGGATGGCCTCGGCATCGAGCCCGAGCTCCTGGGCCAGGGCCAGGGCCTTCTCCGACCACACGGCGCAGTCGGAGGAGCGGTTGGCGACCATGTAGTCGGCGGCGCCGTGCGTATAGGCCAGGGCCAGCTCGCGTCCAGGCCGCTCGCGCTCGAGCAGCTCGATTGCCTGCGTGAGAAGCGCCCGCTTGCGATCCGTCTCGCCGCGGAACCAATAGGTCCGGGCCAGGCGCACCATCGTCTCCCCGGCGCCGAGACTGTCCCCCTGCGCGCGGAACTCGACGATCGCCTCCTCGAAGTCACGCTGTGCCTCCGATAGCCGGCCACCGATGAGGGCGGCCTCGGCGGCCTTCCCGAGCAGCCCGGCCCGCTCGGGATGACGCGAGGGTGAGAGCGCGAGCGCCTGCCGGTAGAAGGCCTCGGCTTTCCGGGCATCGAACTCGAGCGCACGATCGCCGGCCATGACGAGGAAGCGCCGGACCCGGGCCTCGAGCTCGCGTGTGTCGTCGTCCAGTCCAGCGGCCCTCGCGAGCTGAAGGGCCTGTCCGTAGTGGTGCGCGAGGATGTCAGCGTGGTCGGTCACGCGATCGCCGGCCAGGCGTTCGATCCAGGCCGCCGCCGTCTGGTGCTTGCGCACGCGGGCCGCTCGAGGGATCTGCTGGTAGGCGACGTCTCGAATGAGCCGGTGCCGAAACGAATACTCCGCCTCACCCTTGACCGACGAGTTCCGGACGGGACGCAGCAGCTCCTTTCGGGCAACCGTTCGCAGACCTTGTTCCACCGCATGCTCGTCGAGCCCGCTCATGAAGGCCAACGCTCCCGTCCAGAAGACCGTGCCAACGACGGCGGCGTCGTGAACGAGTGCCTTCCGCTCGGCCGGGAGCGTGTCGAGTCGGGCGGCGATGACGGCCTGGACGGTCTCGGGGATCGGGATGTCAGCGCCGGCCGCGACCTGCATGATCTGTCCCTGGCGTTCGACGATGCCGCGGTCAGCGAGCATCCGAGCGAATTCCCCCGCGTACAGCGGATTCCCGCCGGCTCGCTCGAGCAGCGCGATCCGGGTCTCTCCGGGAAGCTCCGCCCCGGGCAGGTGGGCGGCGATGAGCCGACTCGTCTCTTCACGCGAGAGCGGGGCGAGCGACACGGTGGTGGAGTCCCGTTTGCCACCGCCCCATCCCGGATGACGCTCGAAGAGCTCAGGCCTCGTCGTGCAGACGACCAGGAATGGCAGACCCGTCGCCCAGTCGACGAGATATTCCACGAACTCGAGCAGCGCGGCGCCGGCCCAGTGCACGTCCTCGAAAACCAGGACCAGGGGTCGGTCGGCGGCGACGGCCTCGAGGAAACGCCGCCACGCCGCAAACGATTCAGAGCGCTCGGCCACGCTTCCGGCGCCGGGGGCGCTCGCGCCGACCAGGAGCGCAAGGCGGGCCTTGAGCCAGTCCCGCTCGGCAGGCTCCTCGATGATGGCCCCGATGGCCGCAGCGAGCTTGTCGGAGGCCTCCTGAGGACCGTCCGATTCGAGGATTCCCGCCTGGCTCTTGACGATCTCCCCCAGTGCCCAGAAGGCGATGCCTTCCCCGTAGGGAAGGCACCGGCCTTGTCGCCAGCGCGCCAGCTCGGGCTGCCATTCGACGAAAGCGCGGAATTCGCGTACCAGGCGACTCTTCCCTACCCCCGGTTCGCCGGCCACCGTGACGAGCTGGACCGAACCCTCCCGCGCGGCGCGAGCGTAGAGGGCTTTCAGGAGTGTCAGCTCGTGCGTGCGGCCGATGAAGGGGGAAGGCGTCGCCTCGGCGGGATCGGCGCCGTATCGACCTCGGGCGGCTCTGGCCCGCCACGCGCGGATCGGCTCGATCTGCTCTTTGACCGAGACCGGAGCGAGCGCCTCGTAATCCACGAGATGCCGGGTCGTCCGATAGGTCGCCTCGTCGACCACCACCGAGCCTATCGGAGCGATCGTCTGAAGACGGGCCGCGGTGTTCACGACGTCGCCGGTCGCGATGCCCTCGCCTTCCACCGTCCGGGTCCCACGCGCCACAACCGCTTCACCGGTGGTCACGGCGGCGCGGAGCGCCAGTTCGAGCCCTGGATCGGCTGCGTTCAGCTCCTGGACTGCCTGGACGATGCGAAGGGCGGCCCGCACCGCACGCTCGGCGTCGTCCTCGTGGGCGACGGGAGCCCCGAAGGCGGCCATGACGGCGTCCCCGATGAACTTCTCCACGGTGCCGCCCCACCGCACGAGCTCTCGTCTGACGCAGGTGTAGTACGGCCGCAGCGTGGTCCGGATGTCCTCGGGGTCTGCTTGATCCGATCGGGCGACGAAATCTACCAGGTCGACGCACAGGATGGAGACGACCTTCCGCTCTTCCTTCAGCTCGGGGAACTGAGAGCCGAGGGCCGGCGGAGTACCCGATTGCCGTCCAACCCTCTCAGCATCGCCGAGACGCGCGCCTTCCCCGTTCGTCGTGGTCATGGTCTCCAGGAGCACGGGGTATGGATGGGCACTCGCTCGCCGCCGACCGACCGCGCCGCCGCCCAGCCCTCAGGCGCCAACCGTTTCCCCCCGCCCGCGCGCCACAATCGCGCCCCCTCAGTGCGAAGTCAAGCACCTGGAACGCGGCGGGAGAGCTAGAGCCAATTCGAAGCTCAAAGGGTGAGATCGGGCACTCCGGAGCGATCCCGGAGTGCCCGATCGATGGGGTGGGCCGCGGGACAGCCGTCGTCTCAGATGACGATCACGAACTTCTTGCGCACCTCACTTCCGCTTCACGCCGCGCTTGCTGATGACAACGGTCAGCTTGGCCTCGTTGGTTGCCTGGTCGTCGTCGGTCACTCGCAACGTGATCAGGTGAGAGCCGATGCCGAGGTTCACCGAGACCGTTTTCCCGGTCGCGATCTGAAGACCGTTCTCGAGCCACTGGTAAGTCACGATCGTGCCGTCCCAGTCAGTCGAGCCGGAAGCATCGAGCGTCACGGTGGCGACGTCGACCCTTCCCTTCAAGACGATCGCTTGATCGGGGCCGGCGTTCGCAACAGGAGGCTCGTTTGGTGGCGGGGTGGTCAGTGCGGGCACGACCATGCGGAGCCGCCCGAAGCCGGAGTAAGGATCGTAGCCGGTCAGCGAAGCGCCCACGCCCTCGGGGTCGAGGAGGTCGCGCGCATTCGACCGGATGATCTGTCGGACCTGGTGCAGCGTGGCTCCAGGATTCTTGGAGAGCAGGAGCCCCACGTACCCCGACACGAGCGGGGCCGCGAACGACGTGCCGTCCGCCGCAGCATACGTGGCCGTCCCCGGTTCCCACCCCGGGAGGCCGAGCAGTTCGTACAGCAACGAGTCGTACGCGCTCAGGACGGCCGTGCTCCAGATCAGCTCTCCCGGGGCGACGACATCGAGCACGTCGTCCACCCAGCCGTTCCCATCGTCGTCGATCCCGTTGTCGGGAATCTCGGTCGGAACGGCATAACTGGAGAAGGCCGAGCGTCGATCGCGCCAGTCAGAGCTTCCCACGGCAATCGTATTTTTCATGATGGCGGGAAAGTGCAGGCCGGCCGTGCCGCTGTTCCCCGCGGCGGCCACCACGATCACCCCGCGGCTCACCGCGAAATCGATGGCCTCGGCGATGACCTGGATCGCTTCCAGGTCGGACGGAGTGGCGCCGCTGAGGTCAATGCCCCAGCTGATGTTGATGACGTGGGCACCCATGTTCGTGGCGTAGTTGATCGCCGAGGCGGCATCGGAGCCGAACGCCCAGCCCTCGGCATTGATGAGGCGCACCGGCATCAGCTTGCAGTCCCAACAGGCGCCGGCCATACCCTCGAACTGACCGGTTTGCGGATTCGTGTTGTCGGTCATGGCACCGACGATCCCTGCCACGAGGGTGCCGTGCGTGACGCCGATGTCGATCAAGCCATCACCGTCGTTGTCGTCCCCGTCGCCGGCCGCGGGATCACCGACGAACCGGATTCCGAATGTCGCCGTATCGTCGAGGACCCACGTTCCCCCCTTCGCGATATCCGGGTTCCCATCCTGGGAGAGCGGGTCATCGGCCAGACTACCGACGTTGCTGCCGACGAAATCGGCCCCATGCACGTCATCGGCGATTCCATTGCCGTCGTCGTCGCTCCCGTTGCCGGGAATCTCGCCCGGATTCGTCCACAGCTTCCCGATCAGATCGTCGTGGCCGAGGGCCATCCCGCTGTCGAGGATCGCGATGACGACGCTTGGGCTGCCACGTTCGACCGCCCACCCAGTCTCGGCTTCGACCTTGAACAGGCCCCACTGGTCGACCAACGTCCACGGGTCACAGATCTCGAAGAGCGGGTCGCACAGCTTCGTGGAAGGGTCGTCGTCGTTCTTGTAAATCGGGTCCCGAGGCGGAAAGTCATTGATCCTCACGATGGCGTCGAGCGTGGCGCGCAACACACCCGGCAGCGTCCGGGCGGTCGCCGCTGCCTGGGCGGGGCTGGCTCCGGCCGGGATGGCCATCCGGAGCCACGTCGTGCCATGCACACGGCTCAGCCGGCGCAGTCCCTGGGTCCTGGCGTTCTGCAGGAATCGCAGCTCGTCGGTGTGGGGATGCAGTTGCACGAGGATGTGGCGACTCGCGGTGCGGGCCGCTGCCACGGTGGGAACCGCACCGCGCCTCTGAACATTGGAAGTCGGTGCTGGCCTGCCATCCGCGGACCCTCGACCAGGAACCGTGGGCTCCACGCCTTCGACAGCGTGGAGGTGCAGCGGCACCATCGTGACGACGAGCAGCACGAGCGATGCGCCGAAGGC
>JBKOZA010000169.1:0-5439 GCA_046725675.1 Candidatus Methylomirabilota bacterium | reverse complement strand
GGTACCTCGTCCCCCGGAAAGTTGTACTTCTTCAGCAGCTCGCGCACTTCGAGCTCGACCAGGTCCAGAATCTCCGGATCATCGACCATGTCCACCTTGTTCATGAACACCACCAGAAACGGCACGTTGACCTGCCGCGCCAGCAGCACATGTTCCCGCGTCTGCGGCATCGGCCCGTCATTGGCCGCCACCACCAGAATGGCGCCGTCCATCTGCGCCGCCCCCGTGATCATGTTCTTGATATAGTCCGCGTGCCCCGGACAGTCGATGTGCGCGTAGTGCCGCTTGTCCGTCTCGTACTCCACGTGCGCCACCGCAATCGTGATCCCCCGCTCCCGCTCCTCCGGCGCGTTGTCGATCGACCCGTACTCCCGCACCGCAATCTGCTTGTTCTTCGTGTGCAGCACCTTCGTGATCGCCGCCGTCAGCGTCGTCTTGCCATGATCGATGTGCCCAATCGTCCCCACGTTCACGTGCGGCTTCGTCCGCTCGTACTTGGCCTTCGCCATCGCGTCGCTTCCTCCGACTACTCTTCCCTGGTTCTCAGCGGGTTCCGGCGCGGGCGGCGGGCTTGCCCGCGACCTTGGCCATGATCTCTTCGGAGATCGCCGTCGGGACCTCCTCGTAGCGGGCGAACTGCATCGTGTAGGTGGCCCGCCCCTGGGTCATCGACCGCATCTCGGTGGCATAGCCGAACATCGTGGCGAGGGGGACGTTGGCGCGGATGACCTGAGAGGTGGCGCGCGCCTCCATCGACACGATGCGGCCGCGCCGGCTGTTGAGGTCGCCGACGATCGCGCCCATGTACTCCTCGGGCGTCACCACCTCCACGTTCATCACCGGCTCGAGGAGGGCGGGCTTGGCCTTGCGGCAGGCCTCCTTGAACCCCATCGACCCGGCGATCTTGAAGGCCATCTCCGAGGAGTCGACGTCGTGGTAGGAGCCGTCGGTGAGATAGACCTTGACGTCCACCATCGGGTAGCCGGCCATGATGCCGGTCTCCATCGCTTCCTTGATGCCCTTCTCGACCGCCGGCACGTACTCGCGCGGCACCGCCCCCCCCACGATCTTGTTTTCGAACACGAAGCCGCCCCCGGCCTCGTTGGGCTCCACCTCGATGTAGACGTCGCCGTACTGGCCGCGGCCGCCCGTCTGTCGCACGAACTTGCCCTGGGCCTCGCCCTTGCGGCGGATGGTCTCCCGGTAGGCGACCTGGGGCTTGCCGACGTTGGCCTCGACCCGGAACTCGCGCAGGAGCCGATCGACGATGATTTCCAGGTGCAGCTCGCCCATGCCGTGGATGAGCGTCTGCGACGTCTCCTCCTCGGTCGTCACCCGGAAGGTGGGGTCCTCCAGGGCCAGGCGGGAGAGCGCCACCCCGAGCTTCTCCTCGTCCGCGCGCGTCTTGGGCTCGATGGCCACCGCGATCACCGGCTCCGGGAACGTCATGGCCTCGAGCACGATCGGCTTGTCGGACGCGCAGAGGGTGTCGCCCGTCGTGGTCAGCTTGAGGCCGATGGCGGCGGCGATGTCGCCGGCCGCGACCGCCTCGACCTCTTCCTTCTTGTTGGCGTGCATCCGGAGCAGGCGACCCACCCGTTCCTTCTTGTCCTTGGTGGAGTTGTAGACGCCGGAGCCGGCCTCGAGCGTGCCGGAGTACACGCGCAGGAAGACGAGCTGCCCCACGTGCTGGTCGTTCATGATCTTGAAGGCCAGCGCCGCGAACGGCGCGTCGTCGGCGGCCTTGCGCTCCTCGGTCGCGCCTGTCTCGGGGTTGACGCCCATCACGGCCGGGATGTCCAGTGGCGAGGGCAGATACTCGATGACGGCGTCCAGGAGCGGCTGCACGCCCTTGTTCTTGAAGGAGGCGCCGCACAGCACCGGGAACAACGTCATGGCGATCGTGCCCTTGCGGACCGCCCGCTTGAGCTCCTCGGAGCTGATCGCCTCGCCGTGGACGTACTTTTCCATGAGGTGCTCGTCCACCTCGGCGAGCCCCTCCACCATCTTCTCCCGGTACTCTTTGACCTGCTCGCGCAGCTCGGCGGGGATCGCGACCTTCTTGTACTCCTTGCCGAGGGTCTCGTCGTCCTCGTTCCACACCAGCGCGACCTCGTCGATCAGGTCGACGAGGCCCTGGTACTCGTCCTCGCGGCCGATCGGGAGCTGGATGGCCACCGGGTGGGCGCCGAGGCGACTGCGCAGCATGTCCAGGCAGCGATAGAAGTCCGCGCCGACACGGTCCATCTTGTTGACGTACACGATCCGGGGAACGCGGTACTTGTCGGCCTGGCGCCAGACGGTCTCGGTCTGCGGCTCGACACCGGACACCGCGTCGAGGATGGCGACGGCGCCGTCGAGCACGCGCAGGGACCGCTCGACCTCGACGGTGAAATCGACGTGGCCGGGGGTGTCGATGATGTTGATGCGGCAGTCGCGCCAGAAGCAGGTGGTGGCCGCGGACGTGATGGTGATGCCTCGCTCCTGCTCCTGCACCATCCAGTCCATGGTGGCGGTGCCCTCATGGACCTCGCCGATCTTGTAGGACCGGCCGGTGTAGTACAAGACACGCTCGGTCGTCGTCGTCTTGCCCGCGTCGATGTGGGCCATGATGCCGATGTTGCGTGTCTTCTCCAGCGAGTACTGCCGCTCCACGTCCGACCTCTTTTCTTGGTTCTTAGATACGAAGAGGGGGGCCACCCTCACCCCCCTCTTGTTGCCGACCGTCCCCTACCAGCGGTAATGGGCGAAGGCCTTGTTGGCCTCCGCCATCTTGTGAGTGTCTTCTCGCTTCTTCACCGCCATGCCCCGGTTGTTGGCCGCGTCCAGCAGCTCGGCCGCCAGCTTGTCGGCCATGCTGCGCTCGGCCCGCCGACGGGCGGCGCCGATCACCCAGCGCATCGCCAGCGACGTGCGCCGGTCGGGCCGCACCTCGACCGGGACCTGGTAGGTGGAGCCGCCGACCCGGCGCGACTTCACCTCCACCGCCGGCTTCACGTTGTCGATCGCCGTCTTGAACATCTTCAGCGCTTCCTGCTTGCTGCGGTCCTCCACGGCGGTCATCGCGTCGTACATGATCCGCTCGGCCGTCGACTTCTTGCCGCGGATCATCATGATGTTGACGAACTTGGCGACCAACCGGCTGGCGTATTTCGGATCCGGCAGCACCTCGCGCTTGGCCGCGCCCGCCCGCCGCATGGGTTACGCCCCCTTCGGCGCCTTGGCGCCGTACTTCGAGCGGCTCTGCTTGCGGTTGGCCACGCCGGCCGTGTCCAGCGAGCCCCGGATGATGTGGTAGCGGATGCCCGGAAGATCCTTCACACGGCCCCCGCGAATCATGACGATCGAGTGCTCCTGCAGATTGTGGCCGACACCGGGGATATACGAGGTGACCTCCTGCCCGTTGGTGAGCCGCACCCGGGCCACCTTGCGGAGGGCGGAGTTCGGCTTCTTGGGTGTCGTGGTGTACACGCGGATGCACACCCCCCGCTTCTGCGGGCACCCCTGCATCGCGGGCGTCTTCGACTTCTTGCGCACCGCCTCGCGACCCTGTCGGACGAGCTGGTTGATGGTCGGCATACCTCTCCACCGCCGGTTACGGCGACAAAACCCCCACTTTATAACTGAGTACCCGTCCCATGTCAATGAAGGCGGACACCCGATGCGCCCTCGCGCGCGGAGCGCCCCGGCGACCGGGGCGCTCCTCCCCTGGTCTCCGCTAGCCGGCGGCCGCCACCGAGCCCTCGCCGTCGGGCGGCTCGGGCGGCGGCGCCTCGAAGCTCATGATGCTGTCGAGCGGCTTGACGGCCTCGCCGCCCGGCGTCAGGACCTCGACCCGCGTGTAGTTGTTCAGCCCGGTGCCGGCCGGGATCAGCCGGCCGACGATGACGTTCTCCTTGAGACCGCGCAGCTCGTCGGTCTTGCCCGAGATCGCCGCCTCCGTCAGCACCCGCGTGGTCTCCTGGAAGGAGGCCGCCGAGATGAAGCTGTCGGTCGACAGCGACGCCTTGGTGATGCCGAGGAGCACGGGCTTGGCGGTGGCGGGTCGCTTGCCCTGGCTCAGCACCCGCTCGTTCTCCTCCTGGAACACGAACTTGTCGACCAGCTCGCCGACGACGAAATCGGTGTCGCCGACCTCTTCGATGCGCACGCGGCGGAGCATCTGCCGCACGATGATCTCGATGTGCTTGTCGTTGATCGTCACACCCTGCAGGCGATAGACCTCCTGCACCTCGTTGACGAGATACCGCTGGAGCTCGCGGTCACCGAGGACCGCGAGGTAGTCGTGAGGATTGGGCGAGCCGTCCATCAGCGCTTCCCCGGCCTTGACCCGATCTCCCTCGTGGACGCTGATGTGCTTGCCGCGCGGGATCAGGTACTCCTTGGACTCGCCGTTGTCGGCGCGGATGACGATCTTGCGCATGCCCTTGACGAACCCACCCATCTCCACCCGCCCGTCGATCTCGGTGATGACCGCCTGCTCCTTGGGCTTGCGCGCCTCGAACAGCTCGGCCACCCGCGGCAGACCGCCGGTGATGTCCTTGGTCTTGGTCGTCTCCCGGGGGATCTTGGCGATGATGTCGGCCGCGAACACGTCGGCGCCGTCCGGCACCGCCAGGTTGGCGCCCACCGGCAGCGGGTAGCGATGCCGCTCGCCGGTCTGGGCCCCGGCGTCGGCCGACCGGATGATGACACCCGGCTGCAGCCGCCCCTCGGCGTCCTCGATCACCACCCGCCGCGACAGGCCGGTGACCTCGTCGAACTCCTCGCGCACGGTCACGTTCTCGACGATGTCCTGGTACTCCACCCTCCCGGTGAACTCGGTGAGGATCGGGTTGGTGAAGGGGTCCCACTCGACGAGCACCGTGCGGGCCTTGATCTTCTGGTCGGCCTTGACCTTGATCTTGGCGCCGTACACGACCGGGTAGCGCTCGCGCTCGCGGCCGCGCTCGTCGGCCACCGCGATCTCGCCGTTGCGGTTGGTGGCCACCAGGTCGCCGTCGCGGTTGACGACGGTCCGGAGGTTGTGGAACTTCACCACGCCGGCGCTCTTGGCCTCGTGCTTGGAGGCCTCGACGACGCGGCTGGCGGTGCCGCCGATGTGGAACGTCCGCATCGTGAGCTGGGTGCCCGGCTCGCCGATGGACTGGGCGGCGATGATGCCGACCGCCTCCCCCAGCTCGGCCAGGCGGCCGGAGCCGAGGTTGCGGCCGTAGCACAGCACGCAGATGCCGCGCTTGGTGTCGCAGGTCAGGGTCGAACGGATGCGCACCCGCTCGAGGCCGGAGTCCTCGATCTTCTGGGCCAGCTCCTCGATGATCTCGGTATTGCCCTGGACGATGATCTCCTGCGACAGCGGATCCCGCACGTCCTCGGCGGTCGTGCGCCCGAGGATGCGGTCCCGGAGCGACTGGATGATGTCGCCGCCCTCGACGAGCG
>JBKOZA010000168.1:0-2384 GCA_046725675.1 Candidatus Methylomirabilota bacterium | reverse complement strand
CTGGGCCTGGCCTCGCTCGGGTTCGCCCGGGGTGACAAGACCGCCGTCGTCGGCGACAACCGGCCGGAGTTGTACTGGGCGACCCTGGCCACCCAGGTGCTGGGCGGAGTCCCGGTGCCGCTCTACCAGGACTCGATCGAGAAGGAGCTGACGTACATCGTCGACCACGCCGAGGCACGGTTCGCGGTCGCCGAGGACCAGGAGCAGGTCGACAAGCTTCTCCGCGTCCGCGAGGGCTGCCCGAAGCTGGAGGTCATCGTCTACGACGACCCGCGCGGCCTCCGGGGCTACTCGGAGCCGGGGCTACTGAGCCTCGCCGAGCTGGAGGAGCGCGGCGAGAAGTTCGCCCTCGGCCACCCCGAGTACCTCGACGACCAGGTGGCCCGCGGGAGCGGCGAGGACACCGCGGTCATCTGTTACACCTCGGGGACCACCGGCGCGCCGAAGGGCGCCATGCTGTCGTATCACAACCTGATCGCGATGGCCCGCATCGCCAGCGAGCGCGAGGGCCTCCGGCACGACGACGAGGCGCTGGCGTACCTGCCGATGGCCTGGGTGGGCGACCACATGCTGTCCTACGCGCAGGCCATCGTGACGGGCTTCGCCATCAACTGCCCGGAGAGCACGGCGACGGTGCTCTCCGACCTGAAGGAGATCGGGCCCACCTACTTCTTCGCGCCGCCGCGGATCTGGGAGAATCTGCTGACCAGCGTCCTGGTCCGCATCGAGGACGCCGCCTGGCCCAAGCGCAAGCTGACGCACTTCTTCCTCGGGCTGGCCCAGGACCTCGAGCGGCGTCGGCTGGGCGGCCAGCCGCCAGCATGGCCGGCGTGGCTGCTGGCGCCGCTCGGGCGGCTGCTCGTCTGCAGCCCGCTGCGCGACAACCTCGGGATGCGCCGCATCCGCCTCGCCTACACGGCCGGGGAGGCGATCGGCCCCGAGATCTTCGTCTTCTTCCGGGCGCTCGGGATCAACGTCAAGCAACTCTACGGGATGACCGAGGCCAGCGTGTTCGTGGCCGTGCAGAAGGACGGCGACGTCCGCCTGGACACCGTCGGCACGCCGATGCCCGAGGTCGAGATCAGGATCTCCGACGCCGGTGAGGTGCTGTTCCGCAGCCCGGGGGTCTTCCAGGGCTATTTCAAGAACCCGGAGGCCACGCGACAGACGGTCGAGGACGGCTGGATCCACTCGGGGGACGCCGGCTTCCTCGATCACGCAGGCCACCTCAAGATCATCGATCGGGCCAAGGACCTGGGACGGCTGACCGACGGTACGATGTTCGCGCCCAAGTACCTGGAGAACAAACTGAAGTTCTCTCCCTACGTCAAGGAGGCCGTCACGCTGGGGCCGGGCCGGCCGTACGTGACCGTGCTGATCAACATCGACCTGAGCGCGGTGGGGAACTGGGCCGAGCGGCGGGGGATTGCCTATACGAGTTACACCGACCTCAGCCAGAAGCCGGAGGTCTACGATCTGATCCAGCAGGAGGTCGCGCGCGTGAACGCCAGCCTGCTCGAGGACGACGTCCTGCGCGGCGCCCGGATCCGCAAGTTCCTCATCCTGCACAAGGAATTGGACCCGGACGACGAGGAGATCACGCGCACGCGCAAGGTGCGACGGGGCTTCGTGGCCCAGAAGTACGCGCCGCTCATCGACGCGCTCTACGCCGACCGCGAGCGGGTGACGGTGGAGGCCCGGGTCACCTACGAGGACGGCCGCACCGGCACCATCCGCGCCGAGGTGGCGATCCGGGAGCTCCCCGACCGGTGACCGCCACGGGCGCGCCCGGGCCCTTGCTGGAGGTCGACGGCATCAGCGTCCGGTTCGGCGCGCTCCTGGCCCTCAACCGCCTCACGCTGACCATCCCCCGGGGCGAGATCGCCGCGATCATCGGTCCCAACGGGGCCGGCAAGACGACCCTGCTCAACTGCATCAGCGGCTTCTACCATCCGTACGAGGGTGTAATCCGCTTCGCCGGCCGGGACCGCACGCACCTGCGTCCGCCCGACGTCGCCGCGCTGGGGATCGCCCGCACGTTCCAGAACGTCGCCCTGTTTCGTGGCATGAGCGTGCTCGACAACATCATGACGGGGCGCGTACTGGCCATGCGCGGCAGCTTCCTGCTCCAGGCGCTCTGGTGGGGACCGGCCCGGCGTCAGGAGCTGGCCCACCGCGCCTTCGTCGAGCGCATCATCGACTTCCTGGAGATCCAGGCGATCCGCAAGACCCCGGCCGGCCGCTTGCCCTACGGGCTGCAGAAGCGGGTCGAGCTGGCCCGGGCGCTGGCCGCCGAGCCCCAGCTCCTCCTGCTCGACGAGCCCATGGCGGGCATGAACGTCGAGGAGAAGGAGGACATGTGCCGCTTCATCCTCGACGTCAAC
>JBKOZA010000167.1:0-7660 GCA_046725675.1 Candidatus Methylomirabilota bacterium | reverse complement strand
AGCAGCATGTCCTTGATGCCGCCCGCGAGAATCTGGGCCTGGACGGCCGCTCCCAGCGCGACGACCTCGTCGGGATTGAGCTGGCTGTGGGGCATCTTGGCGAACAGCTCCTGCACGCGGCGCCGCACGAGCGGCACCCGTGTGGAGCCGCCCACCAGCACGACCTCGTCGATGTCGGCATGGGTGAGGCCGGCGTCGGCGAGCGCCTGCCGGCAGGGTCCCAGGGTGCGCGCCACCAGGGGCTCGATAAGCCGCTCGACCTCGGCCCGGGTGATGGTCCGGTGGTAGGTGAAGCGCTCGAACGGCAGACTGAGCGTCGTGCGCTCGTCGCTCGAGAGACGGACCTTGGCGGCCTCGGCGGCCAGCCGCAGCTCCTGCATCGCCTCGTTGTCGCGCGCCAGGTCGACGCAGTCCCGGTCCAGCTCGGCGTGATGGCGCGACTGGATGTCCTCCAGCAGCCACAGCAGCAGCACGCGGTCGAAGTCGTCCCCACCCAGGTGGGTGTCGCCGTTGGTGGCGAGCACCTCGAAGATCCCGTCCTTGACGCGCAGGATCGAGATGTCGAAGGTGCCGCCGCCCAGGTCGTAGACGGCGATCACACCCTGGCCGAGCCGGTGCAGCCCGTACGCGAGCGACGCCGCCGTCGGCTCGTTGACGATGCGCACGACGTCGAGCCCCGCGATCCGGCCGGCGTCCTTGGTGGCCTGCCGCTGACTGTCGTTGAAGTATGCCGGCACCGTCACCACCGCCCGCTCGATCGGCTCGCCGAAGTGCGACTCGGCCCGCTCCTTGAGCGAGCGCAGGATGATCGCGGACACCTCTGGTGGCGTGACCTCTCGGCCGCCTACCGCCAGCTTGACCGTGCCGTCGGCCGGCAGCACCCGGAACGGGAGGTAGCGCAGATCGTCCTTCACGTCCTCCCAGCCCCGCCCCATCAGTCGCTTGACCGAGTACACCGTGTCGGCCGGCCGGCGGGCCAGCTGGCGGCGGGCCGCCTCGCCCACGAGAATGCCGTCGGGCGTGAAGGCCACCACCGACGGCAGCAGGCGGCGACCCTCGCGGTCGGGAATCACCACCGGCAGCCCGGTGCGGTCGTCCACGTAGGCCACCAGGCTGTTGGTGGTCCCCAGGTCAATGCCGACGATTCGCGACATGCGTCTCCTCTGTTCCCTCGCCCAGGGCGGCCCCCAGGTCGTCGATCACGGTTCTGAGATACGACCGCGTAGCTAGCATCTCCTTCAGCGCGGCGAGCGCGACCGATCGCTCATCCGGGGCGGCCGCGTCCCACGCGCGACTGAGCGGCCCCGCCAGCCGGCTCTCGGTCTCGGCCACGCGGGCCCGCAGTGCGTCGCGCTGCGCGGCCAGCACGGCGCGCGTCGTCTCGTCGAGCGCCCCGGCCCGTGCCTCCTCCAGCGCCTCCTGGATCTCGAACATCTCGGCGAGCAGGGCCGGTGGCGCCTTCGGCTTCACGGCGGCGCCCTCCTTGGTCTCGCGACCCTCTTCCAGCCGGATCAGGTACTCCACCCGCGCGATCGGATCGCGCAGGGCCCGGTAGGCGGCGTTCACGCGGGCCGAGGCCTCGAGAGCGCGCGCCTGCTCGGCCGGCGGCGCCGCCTGGTGAAAGTCGGGGTGCCACTGGCGCGACAGCTCGTAGAAGCGTCGCTGCAGCGCGGCCGTGTCGAGGCCGAGCCGGCGATCCAGGCCGAACGTTTCGAAGTAGTCGCTCATTCCTCGCTCACGTCACGCGGGCGTCAAAATACGAACGGGCCCTCGCCGGGCCCGTTCGTCGTGCGCGCCGGGCCCGGTCAGGCCGAGAAGGAGGTCCCACACCCACAGCTCGATTTCGCGCTCGGGTTGATGAAGGTGAACCCTCCCGTCAGCCCCTGCTGCACGTAGTCGAGCGTGGTGCCGTTCAGGTAGAGGTAGCTCTTCTTGTCGACGACCACCCTGATGCCGTCGATCTCGAAGACCTTGTCGTGGGGCCCCATCTCGGTGTCGAACTCCAGGTTGTAGCTCATCCCCGAGCACCCGCCGCCCTTGACGCCCATGCGCAGGAACACCGTCTCGGGCAGGTTCTGGGCCTGCTTGAGCTGCTTCACCTGCTTGCTCGCGTTCTCCGACAGCGCGACCGCCATGCGTGGGGGCCTCCTTCGTCCCTGTCCTATTTCGATGCCGCCGTGGCGGCGGCTGATGCATGCTTCTCCCGATAGTCCGTCAGGGCGGCCTTGATGGCGTCCTCGGCCAGCACCGAGCAGTGGATCTTCACCGGGGGCAGCTTCAGCTCGTTCACGATGTCGGTGTTCTTGATCTTGGCCGCCTCGTCGACCGTCTTGCCCTTGAGCCATTCGGTCGCCAGGCTGGACGAGGCGATCGCGCTACCGCAGCCGAACGTCTTGAACTTCGCGTCCTCGATCACACCCGTCTCGAGGTTCACCCGGATCTGCAGCTTCATCACGTCGCCGCACTCGGGCGCGCCCACCAGCCCGGTGCCCACGCCAGGCGTGTCCTTGGTGAAGGACCCGACGTTGCGCGGGTTGTTGTAGTGGTCGACGACCTTGTCGCTGTATGCCATCGCTCCCGTCCCCCCTTACTCGGCCTTCCACTTGATCGACTTCAGGTCCACACCCTCCTTGGCCAGCTCGTACAGCGGCGACATGTCGCGCAGCCGCTTGATGACCTCGATCGTCCGCTGGCCGACGTACTCGACTTCCTCGTCGGTGTTGAAACGGTGCAGACTGAAGCGGATCGACGAGTGTGCCAGCTCGGCGCTGGCGCCCAGCGCCGCGATCACGTACGACGGCTCCAGGGTGGCCGACGTGCAGGCCGACCCCGACGACAGGGCCGTCTCCTTGTTGAGGCCCATCAGCACCGACTCGCCCTCGACGTAGGCGAAGGAGATGTTGAGATTGTGCGGCAGCCGCCGATCGGGACGGCCGTTGAGGAAGGCCTCGTCCACGCTCGCCAGGATCATGTCCTGCAACCGGTCGCGCAGCTTGGCCAGGTGGGCACCCTCGGCCCCCATGCTCTCCTGGCAGATCTCGGCGGCGCGTCCGAAGCCCACGCACAGCGGCACCGGGAGCGTCCCCGAGCGCATGCCGCGCTCGTGCCCGCCGCCGTCGAAGAGCGGGGCCAGGCGCACGCGCGGCCCCTTGCGCCGCACATAGAGCGCGCCCACACCCTTGGGGCCGTACATCAAGTGCGCCGTGCAAGACAGCAAGTCGATGCCCATCGCTTCGACGTCGATCGGTACCTTCCCGACCGCCTGGGTGGCGTCGGTGTGGAAGAGGATGCCTCGCTCCTTGGCGAACTTCCCGATGGCGGCGACGTCCTGGATCGTGCCAATTTCGTTGTTGGCGAACATGACGGAGAGCAGGATCGTCTTGTCGGTCACCGCGCGACGGATCTCATCGACGTCGATCAGGCCGTCGGCCTGCACGGGCACGGACGTCACCTCGAAGCCCTGCCGCTCGAGGCGCTTGCAGACGTCGATCCCGGCGCGCTGCTCGATGACCGTGGTGACGATGTGCGTGCCCTTCTCGCGGTACATCTCGGCCACGCCCTTGAGCGCGAGGTTGATGGACTCGGTGCCGCCCGAGGTGAACACGAGCTCCTTGGGATCGCGGGCGCCGATGAGCCGCGCCAGCTTGCCGCGGGCGGCGTCGACCGCGCCCTCCGCCTCCCACCCGAACGGGTGGTTACGGCTGGCGGGATGGCCGAACTTCTCGATGAAGTACGGCAGCATGGCCTCCACGACCCGGGGGTCGCAGGGCGTCGTCGACTGCGCGTCCATGAAGATCGGAAACTTCAGCGCCATCGTCTATCGCTCTCCCCTAGGCCGCGGTCACCGGCACGCCGTACCGCCGAGCGGTTCCGGGCGTCTGGTCATGGCGTGATGCCCACCAGTCCGAGGTCCGATGATCAGGAGCTCGGGGACGTCCTCGCTGGTCAGCTCGGCCAAGCTCATCGTGTCGAGCAACTGGGTGATGGCCGCCTGGATCTTCTTCACCGGGCGCCGCAGGCTGCAGCGCTCCATCTGGGGACACTCGCTGCTTTCCTCCAGACAGGACACGATGTTGATCGGCCCCTCCAATGCGCGAATCACCTCGCCCAGCGTGATCTCGGTCGGCCGGCGGGTCAGCACGTACCCCCCCTTGGGGCCGTTGTGGCTCATGATCAGCCGCTGCTTGGCCAGCCGCTGGAGGATCTTCGCCAGCAACTCCTGTGGAATCGAGAACTCCTCCGCGATACGCTTGGCGTTGACGGCACCCAGGTCGTCGTGAATGGCGATGTAGTGGATCGCCATGAGGCCATAGTCAGCACGCTTGGTGAACCGAAGCATCCCAGTTCCCTCTTTCCCGACCTGGCTCCCGTTCCGACTCCCCGACCGTTCTGGTCGGCGACCATTTCAGTCGGATTCTACACCCAGCAGGCGGGTTGTCAACGGAAAGGGCCCAGATGACTGAGAAATCCGACTTTGACTCCCCTATGTTACGGACAGCTCTGGCCCAGCTCGACCACGCGGCCGAACGCCTTCGGCTCGACCCGGATGTGCACGAGCGCCTGCGTCATGCCAAGCGCGCCCTGGTGGTGTCGATTCCAGTTCGAATGGACGACGGGAAGACCGCAATATTCACTGGTTACCGTGTCCATCATAATTCTGTACTTGGACCCACCAAGGGCGGCCTCCGTTACGCGCCAGACGTCAGTCTCGGGGAAGTGACAGCTCTGGCCATGCTCATGTCCTGGAAGACTGCGCTGATGGGATTGCCGTACGGCGGGGCCAAAGGGGGCGTCCGGTGCGAGCCCAGGAAACTGTCGCGCCAAGAGCTGGAGGGTCTCACCCGACGCTACACGGCCGAAATCATCCTGTTGATCGGGCCTGACCTGGACATCCCCGCCCCCGACATGGGGACCGACGAGCAGACGATGGCCTGGATGATGGACACGTACTCGATGACCCAGGGGCGCACGGTTCCCGGGGTGGTCACGGGCAAGCCGCTAATCATCGGAGGCTCGGCGGGCCGGCGTGAGGCGACCGGGCGGGGTATCGTCTACGCGATCTACCAGGCCACGCGGCGGCTGGGTCAGGAGCTGCGAGGCCGTCAGGTGATCGTCCAGGGCTTCGGCAACGTCGGCTCCGTCGCCGCCCGGCTGCTGTGGCGCGAGGGCTGCGTGATCGTCGGCGTCAGCGACATCAAGGGCGGGATTTGGAACCCGGCGGGCATCGACATCCGCCAGCTCGAGGCCCATGTGGCGGAGTCCGGGGGAGTGAGCGGGTTCCCAGGGACGGAGGCGATCTCCAACGTGGATGTGCTCTACCAGCCATGCGACGTGCTCGTCCCCGCTGCGATAGGCTCTGTCATCCGGGCCGACAACGCGGACCGGATCAAGGCCACGATCGTGGCCGAGGGGGCCAACGCGCCGACGACGCCCGAAGCCGATGTAATTCTGAGAGATCGCGGGGTGACCGTCATCCCCGACATCCTGGCCAATGCGGGCGGCGTGGTCGTCTCCTACTTCGAGTGGGTGCAGGGTCTGCAGTACTACTTCTGGCAAGAGAGCGAGATCACGGCGCGACTGCAAGAGCTCATGACCCGCGCGTTCAACCGGGTATGGGCGCTCGCCAACAAGGAGGGCACCGATCTGCGCACCGCCGCCCTCATGGAGGGCGTCCGCCGCGTCGCCGAGGCCTACAAGATCCGCGGTCTCTATCCCTGAGGCCCGTCGCGCCGGCCGAGGACTCCCAGCGCCATCGGCCTCATGCGACTGACCCTCAGGCCGGCCACGCCTCCCGCAGCGTCGCCGCCGTCACTTCCGGCGCGGTCTCGTTCACGATGATGCCGCCCAGACGGTTCATCCGCTCGGGCTGGGCCACCAGCTCGATGTGCCAGTGATAGTCGTCGCGGATGGTCGCCCACTCGCCTTGGAGGATGCGGGAGCGGATGTTGGGCGCGGTGTGCAGCACCATCTCGTAGCCGGGATCGCCGAACGCACGGGCGATCACCGCGAAGAAGTCGGAGAGCAGGTGTGCCAGATCACGGGCCGTGTCCGCGCTCAGCGAGTCCTCGTAGGAACAGGCGTGCTGGCGCGGCACGACCCACAGCTCGAGCGGGCTGCGTGGGGCGTACGGCACCAGGGCCGCGAAGTGCGGCGTGAGCCGGACGACGCGCACCTCGGCCGCGATCTCCTGCCGCAGGATGTCGCAGTAGAGGCACCGCCGCTTGTACTGGTAGTACTCGCGCGCCTCGCGCAGCTCGCGGCGGATCTCGTCGAACACGATGGGAATCGCGGTCACCCGTGAGTAGGGATGGTGATCGGGCACCCCGGGCTTGCGGTGACGGCGGGACACGAGGATGTCGCGGATCTGACCGTCCCGCTTGAGGTCGAGCAGGCGGTCGCGATACATCCAGAGCACCGCTTCCATCTGGTCCAGCGGCATCGTGGCCGGCGTGTCGTCGTGACGGGGCGACTCGATGATGAGCTCGCTGGCCCCCCGCGGCGTGATCATGTCGAACATGCCCACGCCCTCCCGGATCAGCTCCCACTCGATCCGGAAGTACGCGTCGGCCTCGGGGACCACGCGCACCGTCCAGTCCGGGCTGTTCGGGGGCGAGCCCTCCTTGCGGTAGGCGGCGATCTCGTCGCCGGTCGCGCTCTCGGCGCCCGGGCAGTAGGGGCAGCTGTCACCCGGATGGCTCTGGGCCTTCGGGCGCACGAGGACCCACTGGCCGCGGGTCGGATCTTTGCGGAGCTCGTCCACGCGGGGGCCGGAGCGGGAGCCTAGTCCTTGACCTGGCTCTTCAGCTTCTTGAGGTGCTGCCGGGCGACGTCGACCCAGTCCTTCTCCGACGGCAGCTGCGAGGCCAGCGCGATGTAGCGCTCCCACTGGGCGATGGCCTCGCGGGGATCGGTCTTCTCGTAGACGAGCGCCAGGTTGTACATCGCACCCGTGTGCTTGCCGTCGAGCTCGACGACCTTCTTGTACTCCTCGACGGCCTCCTTGTAGAGCCCCTTGTCCTCGTAGACCTCCCCCAGCCCCATCCGCGCCTCGACCGAGCCGGGGTCGAGCTCGATCGCCTTCTTGTAGGCGGTGACGGACTCGTAGTAGAGCCCCTTCTCGCTGTAGTAGATCTTCCCGAGGCTCATGTGCACGCGCGGGTTGATGGGGTTGTAGGCCAGCGCCTTCGTGTAGGCGCCGACGGCGCCGTCCACGTCGCCCTTGGCCGCCTTGGCGTCGCCGAGGCCGACGTGGGCGTCGGCGTAGAACGGTCGCAGGGCGATCGCCTTGTCGTAGGCCTCGACGGCCTGGTCGAATAGCCGTCGCGGGGCCGCCATGAACAGGTCGCCGAGCGCCTTGTAGGGCTCGGGATAGTTGGGATCGAGCTGGGTGGAGGCCCGGAACTGAGCCGCCGCCTTCCAGCGGTTGCCGAGGGCCTGGTGCACGGTGCCCAGCGTGTACTGGGCGACGACGAAGCTGGGGTCCGCCTCGATCGCCCGCGCCAGCAGATCGACGGCTTGTTCGTTGCCTTCCTGGCCCGGCCGCTGCGCCGTCGCCACCGCCGCCCGCCCGAACAGCTCGAAGGCCTTCAGCGAGCGGGTCGGCAACCCGGCCTTCTCCATGCGCCGGACCTCGCCATCGGTGAGCGGGACCTTGAGCGTG
>JBKOZA010000166.1:0-11397 GCA_046725675.1 Candidatus Methylomirabilota bacterium | reverse complement strand
GCGCCCCACCGCCCGCGTGGCCGAGGGCGCGTGGCTGGCCGGGGCCGGCGGGGTGACGGCGATGATGGACCTTTCCGACGGGCTCGGTATCGACCTGCCGCGCCTGCTCGGTGAGAGCGGCGTCGGCGCCGAGGTCGACGTCGACCGGGTACCCGTCGACGCGTCCACCCGTGCGGTGGCCGCCGCGCTCGGCGGCGACGCGACGGCCTGGGCCACCGGCGGCGGCGAGGACTACGAGCTACTGCTCACGTGCGACTCGACCGCGTTCGAGCGGTTGCAGCAGGGTCTGGCCGAGGCGCACGGCACCCGGCTCACGCGCATCGGCACGATCAAGACCGGCGCCCCGGCCGTGCGCTGGACCTCGCGGGGACAGGTCGTCAGCGTGGCGCGCGGCTTCGAGCACTTCACCGGGCGCCCGGCGGCCGGCGGAGCGCGGACGTGACGGACAGCGTGCTCCTGCAGCTCATCGCCTTGTCGCTGCTGATCGTCTGCTCGGCCTTGCTCACGGGGGCGGAGGCGGCGTATTTCTCGCTGGGCCGCGCCCGTCTGGCTCGCATGGCCGACCAGAGCAGCGGCAAGGACAGTGCCCCGGTGCTCATCGAGCGACCCCACGATCTGCTCGTCACCCTGCTGGTCGGCATCACGGTGATCAACATCGCCGGGGCCAGCCTGGCCGCCAACCTCGCCCACCACCTCGTGGGGGAGCGCTTCGGCCTGGTTGTCGAGATGCTGGGGATGATCGTTCTTCTCACCACCTTCGGCGAGGTGCTGCCGATGACGCTCGCGGTGAAGTATCCCGAGCGTTTCTTGGCGGTGGTGGGCGTTCCGGTGAGCTGGCTGAGCCGGGCGTTGGCCCCGGCGCGCATGGTGCTGGGTGGCCTGACGACGCTGACCGTGCAACTCATCGGCCGCGACCGCCAGGGCCAGCCGGAGCTGAGCGAGGAGGAGCTGCGCACGCTGGTCGACGTCGGGGCCAGCGAAGGGGTCGTGGAGCGCGAGGAGCGCGAGATGATCCACAAGGTGTTCGAGCTGGAGGACACGCTCGTGCGCTCGGTGATGGTCCCGCGCACCGACATGTTCTGCTTGCCCATCGACACACCGCCCGAGAAGGTCCTGCCCGCGCTGCGCGAGAACCTCCACTCGCGCGTGCCGGTGTACGAGGGCTCGCTCGACGTCATCGTCGGCATCCTCTACACCAAAGACCTGCTGCCCTACGTCGCCACCGGCCTGTCCTCCGACTTCGAGCTGCGCGCCCACCTGCACCCGCCGTACTTCGTGCCGGAGTCCAAGCGGGCCGATGCGCTGCTCCAGGAATTCCAGGCCAAGAAGCTGCACCTCGCCATCGTCGTGGACGAGTACGGCGGCACCGCGGGTCTGGTGTCCCTGGAAGACCTCCTGGAGGAGCTGGTCGGCGAGATCGCCGACGAGTACGACGAGCCCGAGCGCCTCATCCAGCGGCTCGACGAGTCGACGTTCCGGGTCTCCGGCAAACTCTCGGTCGACGATCTCAACGCGGCCACCGGCCTCAGCATCTCGAAGGAGGCCTACGACACCGTGGGCGGCTGGGTCCTGGATCTCTTCGGCCGCGTCCCGCGACGGTCGGAGCGCCGGGAGACGCCGGAGCTGATCGTCACGGTGGAGAAGGTCGAGCGCACGCGCGTCATCGAGGTGCTCATCTCCCTGCGCAAGCCGGTGTCCACGGAGGCGGCGGCATGACGGGCCTGCTGTGGCTGGCGCTGCTGTGTCTGCTCGTCACCATGTTCTTCTCGGCCGCCGAGATGGCGTTCATCGCGGCCAACCGGCTGCGACTCCGTCATCTGGCCGAGGCGGGCGGCGTCACGGCCGCCCGCTACCTCGAAGACTTCCGGCACCCCGAGCGAGTGCTGTCCACCGCGATGATGGGCGTGACCATCGCCCACATCGTGGCCAGCTCCGCGCTGACCTTCGCGCTGCTGCCCGCCCTGGGCGGCGCCGCCTGGCTGGTGACGACCGTCACGCTGACGCCCATCATGCTCGTCTTCGGCGAGATCATCCCGAAGGCGGTGGCTCGCGAGTGGGCGACCAGCCTGATCCTGAAGATCTACCACCCGCTCACGTGGGCCTCCAGGGCCCTGGTGCCGTTCGTGGCCCTCGCCAACACGATCGTCGGCGTCGTGCTGCGCGCGTGCGGCGGGCCCAGCGTGGACACCCGGCAGTTCGTCTCCCGGGAGGAGCTGAAGGCGCTGCTGCAGCTCGAGCCCGGCGAGGTCTCGGTGAGCACGCAGGAAGCCGAGATGATCGACAAGATCTTCGACCTGGGCGACACCACGGTGCGGGGGGTCATGGTCCCCCTGGTCGACGTCGTGATGCTGGCCGAGAGCGCCAGCGTCGCCGAGGCGATCGTTCTCGTCCGGCAGCGCGGGTTCTCCCGCATCCCGGTCTACAGTCAGCGCGAGACGAACGTGGTCGGGGTCGTCACCGCCATGGATCTCCTGCGGCGGGGCGGCCAGGTGCGCGGCGTCACCGAGCTGATGCGCCAGCCGACGTTCGTACCCGAGACCAAGCGGATCGACGACCTGCTGCGGGAAATGCAGAAAGGGCGCAACCAGCTCGCGGTGGTGGTCGACGAGTACGGCAGCGCCACCGGGATCGTGACGCTGGAGGACATCGTCGAGGAGATCGTGGGCGAGATCGAGGACGAGCACGATCGCACTCCGGCCTCGGTCGAGCGCCTCCCCGACGGCAGCTACTGGGTGGCGGCGCGCACGCACATCGACGAGGTGAACGAGGCGCTCGACTGGAGCCTGCCCAAGCAGGATTTCGAGACGGTGGCCGGCCTGGTGCTGGCGACGCTACACCGCATTCCCCGGACCGGCGAGGAGCTCCAGGTTCCCGGCTACACGATCACGGTGCTCGAGGCCGACGCCCGTCGGGTGGCGGCCGTGAAGATCGCTCCCTCGACGACGTCGGCGCCGGTCGCCGGCGCCGCCTGATTCGGCGCCAACCCAAGCCAAGGAGGACGACGATGCCCGGCACGATGGTCGATTTCCCCTCGAACGGCGGCACGACCAAGGGTTACCTCGCCACACCGGCCTCGGGCAAGGGCCCGGGCATCCTCGTCATCCAGGAGTGGTGGGGCCTGGTGCGGCACATCAAGAACGTCTGCGACCGGTTCGCCGCCGAGGGCTTCACGTCGCTGGCTCCGGACATGTACCACGGCCAGAGCGCGAGCGAGCCCGACGGCGCCGGCAAGCTGTTCATGGCGCTGAACATCGCGCAGGCCGAGAAGGACCTGCGGGGCGCGGCCACGTACCTGGCCCGGCAGTCCTCGAGCCAGAAGCTCGGCGCGGTCGGCTTCTGCATGGGAGGCCAGCTGGCGCTGTTCGCGGCGACCGTCAACGCCAACGTCGGCGCCACCGTGAACTTCTACGGCATCCACCCCAACGTGAAGCCCGACTACTCGAAGCTGTCGGGCCCGGTTCTCGGCCTCTTCGCCGAGAAGGACTCGTTCGTCACCCCGCAGACGGCCCGGGACGTCGACGCCGCAATCAAGAAGGCCGGCAAGTCGTCGGAGATCCACATCTACCCGAACGTCGATCACGCGTTCTTCAACGACGAGAACGCCACCGCCTACCACAAGCCTTCCGCCGACGACGCCTGGCGCCGGACCATCGGCTTCTTCCGCCAGCACGTGAAGTAGTCGGCGGCCTTCCGCGGTGGGCCGGCCGCCTGGCCGGCCCACCGGCCCTCGTCGCTCACGCACGACAGCGCACCGTTCTCGGGGAGGAGCCACGTCGGTGATCAATAGCATCTCGCTGCTGGTACGCCGGGAGGGCCTGGTGGCCGGCACGCAGCCGGCCTGCTGAGCGGTGTGGCATTCGCCGCGATTCGTGGTCCGGGCTGCTGGTGGGACCGGCAACGTTCGGCCTGCTGCTCGTCGGGGCGAACTCCTACGTCCTCCCCTGGGCGGTGTTCGCCGGACTCGCGGCACTCGTCACCGTAGGGACGCTGGTCGCCGGTCCCGCCATCGACCGCGAGCGGGGGGTATCGTGACGCCGTGGTAGCATGGCGGTCGATGTCGGCCCGCGTCGCCGTCGTCGGAGACTTCAACGCCCGCAACCGCACGCACGCGTTCACCGACGCGGCGCTCGAGCAGCTGGACCTCGGCCACGAGTGGGTGCCGACCGACGCGGTGCCCGCCCAGGCCGAGACCCGGCTCGGCGGGTACGCCGGGCTCTGGATCGCGCCGGCCAGCCCGTACCGCAGCATGGAGGGCGCGCTGGCCGCCGTCCGGTACGCGCGGGAGCGCGGGGTGCCGCTGGTCGGAACCTGAGGCGGCTTCCAGCACGCGATCGTCGAGTTCGCGCGCAACGTCCTCGGGTTCCGAGACGCCGATCACGCCGAGACGAGCCCCGGTGCTCCGCGCCTGGTGATCACACCGCTAGCCTGCTCGCTGGTCGGGCAGACGCACCCGGTGAAGATCGTGCCGGGCACGCGTGCGTCCGCGCTCTACGACGTCCCGACCGCCATGGAGGACTACTATTGCAACTACGGGGTGAACCCCGACTACGTGGACCGACTGCAGGCCGCCGGCCTACGGGTGAGCGGCCTCGGCGAGGACGGCGAGATCAGGATCGTGGAGCTACCCGACCACCCGTTCTTCCTGGCGACACTCTTCCTCCCTCAGGCCCGCTCCACCAGCGCAACGCCCCACCCTCTCCTGCGCGGCTACGCCGCTGCCGTCACCGCTCGGCCGTAGCCGGCACGACGGTCGCCTGCACTGGAGAAGTTGCGCCGCGGCGGCGAATGGGAGACTACGCCGAAGCCGCCGCCGCCTTCTCGCGCCGCTTGCGCTTGCCGCCTGCTCCCGCCTCGCCCTTCTCGCCCTTCGAAGCCTTTTCCTTCTTCGCGCCCTTGCCGTCACCGCCAGCCGGGGTCTCGGGTCGGTCGACCAGCTCGAGCAGCACCATCGGCGCGGCATCGCCGTGGCGGACACGCGCCTTGATGATCCGCGTGTAGCCGCCGCTGCGGTCGGAGAACCGGGCGGCGATCGTGTCGAAGATCCGCCGCACGACCTCGGTGTCGGGAACGAGCCCGAGGACCTGGCGGCGCGCGTGGAGGTTCTCACGCTTGGCCAGCGTGATGACGTGGTCGGCGAGCCCGCGCACCGCCTTCGCCTTGGCCTCGGTCGTCTCGATACGCTCGTGCCGGAACAGCCCCGTCAGCAGATTGCGGAACAGCGCCCAGCGGTGCTGGGTGAGCCGACCCAGCTTGTAGCCGTCTTTGCGATGTCTCACCGGACGCTCCCGGCCGCGCCCCGGCCCAGCGCACCCAGCAGGTTGGGATCGATGCGCATGCCCAGCGAGAGACCGAGACTGGCCAGGGCCGCCTTGATCTCGTCGATCGACTTGTCGCCCAGGTTCTTGACGTCGGCGAGATCGGCCTCGGTCTTCTGGACGAGATCGGCGACGAGGTGCAGGTCGCCGCCCTTGAGGGCGTTGATCGCCCGGGCCGGCAGCGCCAGCTCTTCGAGCGTCTTGCCGAGGGCGTCGCGCAGGAATGCCTCGCCGGCGCTCGCCTCGGCCTCCTCGTCGTCGTCGGTGCCCCCCGGCGAGAGCGGGGCAAAGTGGTCGCGCAAGAACGTGGACGCCCGGGTCAGGGCGTCGTCGGGGCTGATCGCCCCGTTCGTCCACACTTCGAGCACCAGCTTCTCGTAGTCGGTGATCTTGCCGAGGCGGGACATCTCGACGTTGTACGACACCCGCGTGATCGGCGAGTAGGCGGCGTCGAGCGCCACCGCGCCGGTCGGGACGCCGCCGGCGGGCCGATCGGTCGCCTGATAACGGCGCCCGACCCCCACGCCGAGCTCCAGCGCGATCCGGGCGCCCGCTTCGAGCGTGAACAGGTGCGTCTCCGGGTTGAGGATCTCGACGCCCGTCTCCGGCACGTCCTCGCCCTTGACCTCCTTGGGTCCGGTTGCCTCCAGACGGAGCACCCGCGGCTCGTCGGAAGGCACCTGGATCGCCAGCTTCTTGAGATTCAACAGCACGTCGGCGAGGCTCTCGGTGACGCCGGCGATCTTCGCGTCGCTGGCGCGGGCGCCGTCGATCTTCACCCAGGCCACCGCGGCGCCGGGGACGATCGACAACAGCGTCCGCCGCAGCGAGTTCCCGACGGTCAGGGCGTAACCCTTCTCGAACGGCTCGGCCACCAGCCGGCCGTACCGGTCAGTGAGGATCTCCCACTCGACCTTCTTGGGCTTCTGGAACGGGATACGTGGCATGCGTTCCCCGGCCTCCTTACTTGCTGTACAACTCGACGATCAGCTGCTCGGACACCGGGATCTGGATGTCCTCGCGAAGCGGCAGACCCCGGACGACGCCCTTCTTGCCCGTGACGTCGACGTCCAGCCACTGCGGGACCTGACCGCGGCCGGCGTTCACGTTGTCGTCCACGCGCGGGCCCAGCTTGGAGGTGGCGCGCAGCTGCACGACGTCCCCGACCTTGGCCAGGAACGAGGGCACGCTGACCTTGCGCCCGTTCACCTGGAAGTGGCCGTGGGCGACCATCTGCCGTGACTCCCGGCGGGAGGCGGCGAACCCCATCCGGAACACGACGTTGTCCAGCCGCAGCTCCAGCAGGCGTAGCAAGTTCTCACCGGTCACGCCCTTCTGGCCCTCAGCCCACTGGAAGTACTTGCGGAACTGGCTCTCCAGCACGCCGTAGATCCGCTTGGCCTTCTGCTTCTCCCGCAGCTGCACGCCGAACGGCGTCAGCTTGCCGCGGTTGAGGCCGTGCTGGCCGGGCGGATAGTTCCGTCGCTCGATTGCACAGCGGTCGGTGAAGCAGCGGGCGCCCTTGAGGAAGAGCTTCATCCCCTCGCGGCGGCACAGCCGGCACTTGGCGTCGCGATATCGCGCCATCCGCGTCCTCCTCTACACCCGGCGCCGCTTGGGCGGGCGGCAGCCGTCGTGGGGAATCGGGGTGACGTCGCGGATCGCGCTGATCTCGAGTCCGACGGCCTGTAGCGAGCGGATGGCCGCCTCGCGCCCGGCCCCCGGCCCGCGCACGAAGACCTCGATCTGCTTGAGCCCGAACTCCATCGCTTTGCGGGCCGCGATCTCGGCGGCCGTCTGGGCCGCGAACGGCGTGCTCTTGCGCGAGCCCTTGAACCCCGCGCTGCCGGCGCTGGACCAGGCCACCACGTTGCCCGTCTTGTCGGTGAGCGTCACGATCGTGTTGTTGAACGTCGCCTGCACGTGGGCGATGCCGGTGCGGACCTCGCGGCGCTCGCGCTTCTTGCCGCCCTTCTTGCGGGGAGCGGGCTTCGCCGGTTCTGCCATGCCTCAGGCTCCCGCCTTCTTCGGCGCTGCCGCCGGTGCCGGCGCGGCCGCCGCCGCCGTCGGCTTCTTCTTCACCATGACCCCCTTGCGGGGGCCCTTGCGGGTCCGCGCGTTCGTGTGCGTGCGCTGGCCGCGCACCGGCAGGCCCTTGCGGTGCCGGATGCCCCGGTAGGCCCCGATGTCCATGAGCCGCTTGACGTTCATCGAGATCTCGCGCCGCAGGTCACCCTCGACCTTGACCTCGCGCTCGATGAGGTCGCGCACGCGCGCCGTCTCCTCGTCGGTCCAGCTCTTCACGCGCTTGGCCGGATCGATGCTGGCGTTGGCCAAAATCCGATTCGCCATCGACCGCCCGATCCCATAGATGTACGTAATCGCCACTTCCCCCCGCTTCTCCCGCGGCAGGTCAACCCCAGCCACTCTCGCCATATGTCTCTCCGTCCTCGTTCGAGCGGCGGCTTTGCCGCCGCAATCCTGTCCTTGGGGGAGGTATCGGAGGGGGCCGTCGAGGCCCCCTCCGACTTTATCCCTGCCGCTGCTTGTGCCGGGGGTTCTTGCAGATGATCCGCACGACCCCCTGGCGCTTGACCGTCTTGCAGTGCTCGCAGCGCGTCTTGACCGAAGGTCTCACCTTCATCGCTCGTCTGCTCCTACTTGAACCGGTAAGTGATGCGACCTCGGGTCAGATCGTAGGGCGACAGCTCCACCTTCACCCGATCGCCCGGCAGGATCCGAATGAAGTTCATCCGCATCTTGCCGCTCACATGGGCCAGCACGCGGTGGCCGCTCTCGAGCTCGACCCGGAACATCGCGTTCGGCAGCGGCTCCACCACCGTGCCCTCGACCTCGATCGCATCTTCCTTCGCCATGCCTGCTCTCAGGCGGCCCGAGCCGAACCGCCGTGCTTGCTCGTCAGCACTTCGGGACCGGACTCGGTCACCGCAATCGTGTGCTCGAAATGCGCGGCCAGGCTGCCGTCCTTCGTGACCGCCGTCCAGCCGTCGTCCAGGATCCGCACTTCCCAGCTGCCCATCGTGACCATCGGCTCGATCGCCAGCACCATGCCCGCCTTGAGCTGGGGGCCTCGGCCGGGGTCGCCGAAGTTCGGCACCTGGGGCTCCTCGTGGAGGGCCCGACCGATGCCGTGGCCGACGAAGGCGCGCACGACCGAGAAGCCGTGCGCCTCCACATGCACCTGGATCGCGTGCGACACGTCGGACAGCCGCCGTCCTGGCCGGCACTCGGCGATGCCCGCCTCGAGGCTCTGGCGGGTGGCGTCGAGCAGCTCCTGGACCCGCGCCGGCACCTCACCAATGGGGAGCGTGAAGGCGCAGTCGGCATAATACCCCTCAACAATACACCCCAGATCCAGGCCGACGATGTCCCCTTCCTTCACGCAGCGGTGCGCGGAGGGGATACCGTGGACGACTTCCTCGTTGATCGAGATGCACACCGTCGCCGGGAATCCACGATAGCCCTTGAATGCCGGCTTGGCCCCGCGGCTGCGGATGAACTTCTCCACGTCCTCGTCGATCTCCAGCGTCGACATTCCGGGCTTGACGCCGGCGCGCAGCCGCTCGACGACCTCGGCCAGGATGTGGCCGCCGCGCCGCATGAGCGCGATCTCACGGGGCGACTTCAGCTCGATCACCGGGCCCCCGTGGCCGCTCGCCGGATGGTGTCGCGGATGGTGTCGATGGGACCCTCACCGTCGATCGCGGACAACAGCCCGCGGTCCCGGTAGTGGTCCAGGAGGGGGGTCGTCTGGCGCTCGTAGACCTGCAGACGGTTGCGGACGGTCGCCTCGCTGTCGTCGTCGCGCTGGTAGAGCTGGCCGCCGCAGCGGTCACAGACACCCTCCCGCTCCGGCGGCGCCGAGACCACGTGGAAGGCGCTCTGGCACTGGCGACAGAGGCGGCGCCCGCTGAGCCGGCGCACCAGCTCAGGCTCGGCGACCTCGAAGTAGAGCACCGCGTCGAGCTTCTGACCGAGTTCCTTCAGCAGGCGGTCGAGCGCCTCGGCCTGGCCAAGGGTGCGCGGAAACCCGTCGAGGATGAAGCCGGCGGTCGCATCCGGCTGGCGCAGGCGCTCGGCGATGAGGCCCACGATGACGTCGTCAGGGACCAGGGCGCCCTCGTCCATGATCCGCTTGGCCTGGCGGCCGAGCGGCGTGCCCGCCGCCACCGCCTCGCGCAGCATGTCGCCGGTGGCGATCTGCGGCACACCCCACTCGCGCGCCAGCTGACGGGCCTGGGTGCCCTTGCCGGCGCCGGGGGGACCGAGAAACACCAGCCGCACGCTCAACTTCGCCGCGCGAAGGCGCCCGAGCGGGACTTGGACCGCTTGAGGAAGCCCTCGTAGTTACGCATGAGCAGATGGGACTCCATCTGGCGCACGGTGTCCAGCGCGACGCCGACGACGATGAGCAGGCTGGTGCCGCCGAAGTAGAACGGCACGTTGAACCACCGGATTAACAAGTCGGGGAGCACCGAGATCACCGCCAGGAACAGCGCGCCCGGCAGCGTGATCCGCGTCAGCACGTGGTCGATGTACTCGGCCGTCTTCTTGCCTGGCCGCACCCCGGGGATGAACCCCCCGTACTTCTTCATGTTGTCCGACAGGTCCACCGGATTGAACACGATGGCCGTGTAGAAGTACGCGAAGAAGACGATGAGGCCCATGTACAGCACGGTGTAGGTCAGCCGGCCCGGGCTGAGGGCGTCGGCCACGGCCTGCATGAACCCGTAGGGCAGGAAGCGCGTGAGCGTGGCCGGAAAGAGGATCAACGAGGAGGCGAAGATGACGGGGATGACGCCGGCCGTGTTGATGCGCAACGGGATGTGGGTGGACTGGCCCCCGTACACCCGCCGGCCCACCACCCGCTTGGCGTACTGCACCGGGATCTTCCGCTGGCCCTCCTGCATGAGGACCACCGCCGCCGTCACCGCGACCATCAGCGCCACGATGGCGAGGAACACGAACAGCTTCATCTCGCCGGTCTTGATGAGCGTGTAGGAGGCCTGGATGGCCGACGGCAGCCGCACTACGATGCCCGCGAAGATGATCAGCGAGATCCCGTTGCCGATGCCCTTCTCGGAGATCTGCTCGCCGAGCCACATGATGAGAGCGGTGCCGGCCGTGAGCGTGATCATGGTGAGCAGCCGGAAGCCCCAGCCCGGATGCGGCACGATCCCCACGCCGCTCGGGGTCGGCATGCCCTCCAGGCCATACGCGATGCCCAGCGACTGCACGAGCGACAGCGCGATCGTGCCGTAGCGCGTGTACTGGGTGATCTTCTTGCGCCCGGCCTCGCCCTCCTTGGCCAGCCGCTCGAGGGCGGGGATGACCACCGTCAACAGCTGCAGGATGATCGACGCCGAGATGTACGGCATGATCCCCAGGGCGAAGATCGACAGCCGTCGCAGGTTCCCGCCCGAGAACAGGTCGACCATCCCGAGCAGGGTGCCCTGGGCCTGATCGAAGAACTGGGCGAGGGCGTGGCCGTCGATGCCCGGGGTGGGAACGTGGGCGCCCACACGGTAGGCGATGAGCAGGACGGAGGTGAAGATCACCCGCCGCTTCAGCTCGGGGATCTTGAAGATGTTCTGGAACGATTGCAGGCTCTCGATCACGAGGCCGCCGCCTTCTCCTTCTCGCCCAGCACCTCGACGCGTCCGCCCCGCCCCTCGACCTTGGTCCGCGCCGACGCGCTGATCGCGTGCACGCGCAGTGTGAGCGCGTGCGGCACGTCGCCGTCGCCGAGGATCTTCACGCGGGCGCGATGGCCCCGCTTGATCAGCCCGGCCTTGGCCAGCCCGTCCGGGTCCACCACGGTGCCCGCCGTGAAGACGCCGAGCGCCTCGAGGTTCACCACGGCGTACGGATGCTTGCCGCCGTGGGGCAGGAACCCCCGCTTGGGCAGCCGGCGATAGAGCGGCATCTGGCCGCCCTCGAAGCCGTTGGTCTTGCCGCCGCCCGAGCGGGCCTTGTGCCCCTTGCTGCCCTTGGTCGACGTCTTGCCGTGGCCGGAACCGGGACCACGGCCCACGCGCTTGCGGCGGGTGACGGCGCCCGG
>JBKOZA010000165.1:0-13662 GCA_046725675.1 Candidatus Methylomirabilota bacterium | reverse complement strand
CACGCCGCCCTGGCAGACAGTGGCCACGGCAGCGTGACGAATCTCGCCTCGATCTACGGCATCACCGGCGGCTCGCGGTCGCCGGCGTATGCGGCGTCCAAGGGCGGTGTGACGAACCTGACGCGCCAGCTTGCCGTGCAGTGGGCCCCGGCGGTTCGCGTGAACTGCGTGTGCCCGGGCCACGTCGACACGCCGCTGACGGCCGCGGTAATGGCCGATCCGTCGTGGCGGGAGACGACGCTCCAGAAATACCCGCTCGGGCGGTTCGGCCACGTCGAGGACATCGCCGCCGCCATCCTCTATCTGGCGAGCGACGAGGCCGCGTTCGTCACCGGCGTCGCCTTGCCGGTGGACGGCGGCTACACGGCGATGTGATGGCTCAGCCTCGGTGGGCGGTGGCGCCCCGCATCGTCCCGTGACCGGCCTCGGGCAAGGCGCGGGCACCCGGTTCGGCTCCGGCTGGATCAGCGGCGTGCTGGCCGTGGTCTTCGCCGGGCTCGCCGTCGGCGGCGTTCTCTGCCTGCGGTTTCCGGCCCTGCTCACCACCCCCGACGCCCGCTCGTTCTACCCGCTGCCGCTCGTGCGCTTCCTCATCTACGCGTGCCTCGTGGCCGGCTTCGGTCTCGGCACGCTGTCGGTGCTCCTGCGGCGCTCCAAGGCCCTCGGCCTCGCCGCGCTCGGGCTGGCCACGGCCGCCACCCTGCTGGGCGGCGCCGGCGCCGAGGTGGGTCCGGTGGCCGGATCGCCGGTGTACGCGGGGCTCGACTGGTTCCTGCTCAACGTCCTCGTGCTCGCCCTGCTCTTCGTGCCGATGGAGCGCGTCTTCGCGCGACTGCGCACGCAGCCGATCTTCCGGCCCGAGTGGCGCACGGACCTCGTCTACTTCGCGGTGAGCCACCTGCTCGTGCAGGTGACGGTGCTGCTCACGCTGGCGCCGGCGACGCTGTTCTTCGCGTGGGCCGTCCGCCCCGGGCTGCAGCAGGCGGTGCAGGCCCAGCCGCTGGCACTACAGCTCGTCGAGATCGTCGTCGTCGCCGACCTGGCCGAGTACGTCGTGCACCGGGCCTTCCACCAGGTGCCCTGGCTGTGGCGCTTCCATGCGATCCACCACTCGGCGCGGGCCCTCGACTGGCTGGCCGCCTCCCGGCTGCACCTGCTCGACATCGTCGTGACCCGTGGGCTGTCCTTCGTCCCCCTCTACCTGCTCGGCTTCGCACCGCCCGCGCTGTACGCGTACCTGATCTTCGTGTCGTTCCACGCGGTGTTCATCCACGCCAACGTGCGCTTCCGCTTCCGCGCCATCGAGTGGCTGGTGGTGACGCCCCGTTTCCACCACTGGCACCACGCCGATGCCCCCGAGGCCGTCGACCGCAACTTCGCCGTCCACCTGCCACTCATCGACAAGCTCTTCGGCACTGCCTACTTTCCGGACGGCCGCTGGCCCGACTCCTACGGCCTGGCCGGCCGACCGGTGCCCGGCGGCTGGCTGCGCCAGCTCGCGTGGCCGTTCCGTCCGTCCCCGAGCGACGCCTGCTAATCTCGGCGGAGAGCTACACTGGGCCCTCGGGAGGCACGCATGCCAGAGCTCGAGCCCGTTCATCTCATGCGGTGGATCGACGCCAACCGGGCGCGGTTCGCACCGCCGGTGGCGAACAAGGAGGTCTTTCCCGAGAGCGAGTTCATCTGCCAGATCGTGCGCGGCCCCAACGCGCGCAACGACTTCCATATCGACCCCGGCGACGAGATCTTCTACCAGCTCCAGGGCGACGTCACGGTGCGGTGCCGCCAGGCTGACGGCAGCCTGCGCGACGTGCGCGTGCGCGAGGGCGAGGCCATGCTGGTGCGCGCTGGTACACCGCACTGCCCGATTCGGCCGGCCGGGACCTGGGGCCTGGTGATCGAGCGCAAGCGCCGGCCAGACGAGCTCGACGCGCTGGCATGGTTCTGCGACCGCTGCGGGGCACCGCTGCACCAGGAACGCTTCGCCTGCGCCGACATCGAGCGTGAGCTGAAGGTGATCATCGAGCGGGTCAACGCCAGCGAAGCGCTCCGGACCTGCGGGGCGTGTGGGACTGTGCTCGCGGTCCCCGCCGGAGCCTAGCCGGCCGGGCACCCCGTCAGGGCTGCGCGTAGTGGTCGATGATGAAGCGCGAGATGGAGTGGCGAGAGGGAAGGCTCGGGAGCGCGCCGCAGGGGAACCACCGAGCGTCCTCCAGCTCTTCGCGGTCGACGACGACGTCGCCGCCGGCGTAGGTGGCCACGAAGCCGATCATCATCTGGCTCGGGAAGGGCCAGTTCTGGCTGCCCACGTAGCGGATGTCCTTGACGTCGACCCCGGCTTCCTCCTTGATCTCGCGCGCCACGCAGGACTCCAGCGACTCGCCGTTGTCCACGAAGCCGGCGATCAGCGCGTAGCGGCCGGGCGCCCACTCCGCCTTGCGCGTCAGCAGCACGCGGCCCCCGTCGCGCACCAATACGATGGTGGCCGGGTGCAGGTGCGGGAAGTGCTCGTACTGACAGGCCGGGCAGCGCTTGCCCCACTCGTTCTCGATGCGGGCCGTGGCCGCTCCGCAGCGCGGGCAGTGACCGCTGGTGGATTCCCACCACAACGCCTGCATGGCCATGCCGCCGAGCGAGAGCAGCGCGTCGGGCAAGCGCGCGCCTCGCATCGGAACCATCGTCTCCCGCGAGAGGCCGGCCGGCGGCACGGCGTCGGCGGCGACGGGGACGACCCAGCACGGCTCGCCCCGGTAGGTGCCGAGCCAGAACGGCTCGTCCTCGAGCGGCAGCGGACAGTCGCCCGTCGGCAAGCGGAAGCCGTCGCCGTCGGGGGCGACGATCAGGGTCTGGCCCTGAACGAGAATCCAGTGGCCCCGGCTGTCGGCGGGCTTGTCGCCGCGCTTGGCCGGCGAGAACTCGCGGCCGAGGACGTCCCGATTGAACGGGAGATGGACCGTCAGCGGCGTCGTCATGACCACCACGGGAAGAACGCCGGCATGTCCTGGCTGGGCCGTCCGGTGAAGCGCGGCGGGCGCTTCTCCAGGAACGACGTGACGCCCTCGTGGGCGTCGGCGGAGCGTCCCGTGTACCACATGCCGAGCGAGTCCAGGCGGTGCGCCTCGACGGGATGGCTCGCTCCCAGCATCCGCCACAGCATCTGCCGGATGAGCGCGACGGAGACGGCCGACGTGTTGTCCGCGATCTCGCGGGCCAGCGCGTGCGCCGTGGGCATCAGCTCGTCCGGCGCCACCACGCGGCTCACGAGCCCTCCGGCGCGGGCCTCCTCGGCCGAGAAGACGCGGCCCGTGTAGGCCCACTCGGCGGCCTGGGCGATCCCGACGAGCCGCGGCAGGAACCACGTGCTGCACGCCTCCGGCACGACGCCGCGCCGCGCGAAGACGAAGCCGAGCCTGGCCGCGCTGGAGGCGATGCGGACGTCCATGGCCAGGGTCAGCGTGACGCCGAAGCCGACGGCGGGGCCGTTGATGGCCGCGATCACGGGCTTCTTCATCTCGAAGATCCGCAGCGTGACGAGCCCGCCGCCGTCGCGATGCTCCTCGGGGCGCTCGCCGCGGCCGGGGCCGCCGGCGAAGGTCGCGCCGCCGCGGCCGAGGTCGGCGCCCGCGCAGAAGGCGCGGCCGGCGCCGGTGACGATCATCGCCCGCACGCCGTCGTCGCCGTCGGCGGCGTCGAACGCCGCGACCAGCTCGCGGATGGACGTGGCGTTGACGGCGTTGAGCCGCTCGGGCCGGTTCAGCGTGAGCGTCGCCACGCCGTCGGCCACCTCGTAGCGCAGCGTCTCGAACGTCGTCTCAGAAGCCGAGGGCACGGACTCCCTCGGGAGCAGCGACCGGAACCGGCTCCGGCGACGTCACCGGCGCCGCCGGGGCGAGCTTCTGGAGCGCGGGCATCACCTCGGCGGCGAACAGCCGCAGGTTGCGCTCGGCCTCGTCGTAGGGCATGCCGGCATACGAGAACACGCCCACGTAATGGCTGTTGCCAGTCCGTCGGTGGATGTCGAGGATCTTGTCGTAGCACTGCTCGGGCGTGCCCCACACCTGGAGGTTCGCGAAGTAGTCGACGACGGTGTCGGTGCCGTACTGCGCGATCTTGTCGCTCATCTTGCCGTAGTACTCGTAGCCCTTGGTGCGGGCGAGGTGGTCGTCCTGGAACTTGTAGTGGTCGAGCACCGTCTGGTAGTAGCCGCCGATGTAGCGACGGGCCATGGTGCGGGCGCGCTCGGGATCGGCGTCGCAGAACGTCCAGCCGGCCGAGATCGGCGGCGGCGCGTCGACGCCGTTCACCTCGCGGTAGACGCCGCGGTACGTCTCCAGCTCCTTGGCCACCTCGTGCCACGGTTTCTGCGGGATGATGAGGATGCCGACGCCGAGCCGGGCCATGATCGGCAGCGACTCCGGTGACACCGCCGCTGCGTACGTGCGGCCGCGGAACGACTTGAACGGGGCGGGACGGATGGCCGCGCGCGGCTGCTTGACGTGCACCCCGTCGTACTCGCAATAGCCGGTTTCCAGCCCGCGCAGCACCGTCTCCGCGCTCTCCACGAAGCGCGCCCGGGACTCGTCCATCGGCAACCGGAACCCGTCGAACTCGACCTTGCCGGCGCCCCGCCCGAGCCCCAGGATCAGCCGGCCGTCGGAAATGGTATCGAGCATGGCGATCTGCTCGGCCACGCGCATGGGATCGTGCCACGGCAGCACGACCACCATCGACCCGAGCTGCGCCCGCTGGGTGCGTCCGGCCACGTAGGTGAGGAACTGCAGCACGTCGGGGCACATCGTGTAGTCGGTGAAGTGGTGCTCGACCCCCCAGATCGACTCGAACCCGAGCGGCTCGGCCAGGTCGGCCAGCCTCAGCTCGTGGCGGTAGACCTCGTGGTCCGGGCGATTCTGCCGCGGATTCTGGAAGACGGCGGCCATCCCGACGTGCATGCGTGGTCCCCCTGGCTGCTCGACGACCGGTGACGCCGAGAGTAGCCCGGCACTCCGGAGCCGTCAATCGGATCGGCCGATCGCGCGCGGCCGATTTCGTGGTATGCAGTACGACGGCGAGGACGTCGCCACCAGCCCGAGGAGTGGTCATGATCGCCCAGACCGCGGAGGTTCGCGAGCAGCACCGGTTCGACGTCGACGCGCTCGAGCGCTACCTGCGCGCCCACGTGCCGGACTTCCGGGGACCGCTCGAGGTCCGGCAGTTCCGCGGCGGCCAGTCGAACCCGACCTACCACCTCGCCGCCGGCGGCCGCGAGTACGTGCTGCGGCGCAAGCCGCCCGGCAAGCTGCTGCCCTCCGCCCATGCGGTCGACCGTGAGTACCGCGTCATCACCGCCCTGGGCGGCACCGACGTGCCGGTGCCACGCACCTACGTGCTGTGCGAGGACGACACCGTCATCGGCACCGCGTTCTACGTGATGGACTGCGTGCACGGTCGGGTCTTCTCCGACCCCGCGCTGCCGGAGGCGACGCCGTCCGAGCGCGCGGCGATGTACGACTCGATGAACCAGGTCCTCGCCCGCCTTCACACCGTCGACGCCACGGCGGTCGGGCTGGGTGACTTCGGCCGTCCCGGTAACTACTTCAGCCGCCAGATCCACCGCTGGACCCAGCAATACCGGGCCTCGGAGACGGAGCGGTTCGACACCATGGAGCGACTGATCGAGTGGCTGCCCGTCCACCTGCCGTCGGACGACACGACGACACTGGTGCACGGCGACTACCGGCCCGGCAACCTCATCATGCATCCGACCCAAGGGCGCGTCGCCGCCGTGCTCGACTGGGAGCTGTCGACGCTCGGCCACCCGCTCGGCGACCTCGCCTATTTCTGCATGCCCTACCGGCTCGGCACCGAGTGGGACGGCTTCCGCGGTAAGGACTTGAAAGCGCTCGGCATCCCGAGCGAGCAGGCCTTCGTCGCCGACTACTGCCGGCGCGTCGGCCGCGCGGCGATCCCCGAGTGGGACTGGTACATCGTGTTCGCGATGTTCCGCCTGGCGGCGATCGCGCAGGGGATCATGGGCCGTGTGATCGCCGGCACCGCCAACGATCCCCACGCCCGCAGTCGCGGCGAGCGCGCCAAGCCGCTGGCGGACACCGGCTGGACGATCGTGCAGACGCTCGCGTAAGCCGTCTGCGCGCCTCGGAGTCCCCGGGCGAGGCGTTGGGCCGGACCCCCCGGCCTCGCCGGCGCCGAGGGACTACGCCACTTCGAAGAGGCCGGCGGCGCCCATGCCGCCGCCGATGCACATGGTGCAGACGACGTAGCGGGCGCCGCGGCGCTTGCCCTCGATGAGCGCGTGGCCGACCATGCGCGCGCCGCTCATGCCGTAGGGGTGGCCGATCGAGATCGCGCCACCGTCGACGTTGAGCTTCTCCATCGGGATGCCGAGCCTGTCGCGGCAGTAGACGACCTGGACGGCAAACGCCTCGTTGAGCTCCCAGAGATCGATCTGGTCCATGCGCAGGCCCGTGCGCTCCAGCAGCCGGGGCACCGCGAAGACGGGACCGATGCCCATCTCGTCCGGCTCGCAGGCGGCGACGGCGAACCCCCGGAAGATCCCGAGCGGTTGCAGGCCGCGACGCTGAGCCACCGTGGCGTCCATCACGACGCAGGCGGAGGCGCCGTCCGACAGCTGGCTGGCGTTCCCGGCGGTGATGACGCCCTTCTCGCCGGCTACCGGCTTGAGGGCGGCCAGGCCGTCCGCGCTGGTGTCGGGGCGGTTGCCCTCGTCCCGGGCCAGCGTCACGGCCTCCTCGCGGGTCTCGCCGCTGGCCTTGTCGACGACGATCTTCGTCGTGGCCAGCGGGACGATCTCCCGGTCGAACCGTCCCTCCCGCTGGCCGGCGGCCGTGCGCTGCTGGCTGGCCAGCGCGTACTCGTCCTGCGTCTCCCGGGTGATGTAGTACCGCTTGGCCACGACTTCGGCCGTCTCGATCATCGACATGTAGATCTCGGGCTTGTGGTCCTCCAGCCAGCCCTCGCGGAATCGGTGCAGGTTCATGTGCTCGTTCTGCACCAGGCTGATCGACTCCAGGCCGCCGGCGACCATGATCGGCACCCGGTCGACGATCACGCGCTGGGCCGCCATGGCGATCGCCTGCAGCCCCGACGAGCAGAAGCGGTTGACGGTGACGCCCGCCGTCGTCACCGGCAGCCCGGCCCGCAGCGCCGACTGCCGGGCGATGTTGTGGCCGGTCGCCCCCTCGGGCATCGCGCAGCCGAGGATCACGTCCTCCACCTCGCCCGGCTCGACACCGGCCCGTTGCACCGCGTGATGGATCACGTGGCCGCCGAGCACGGCGCCGTGCGTGTTGTTGAAGGCACCGCGGTAGGCGCGGCCGATGGGCGTGCGAGCGCTGGACACGATGACGGCATCAGCCATGGCGGTCTCCTTGGATCGACGTTACACCGCGGCCGTGACCATGATCTCGACCAGGTACTTCGGGTTGGCCAGTCGCGCCTCGACGGTCGCCCTCGCCGGCGTGTTCCCGGGCGAGACCCAGGCGTCCCAGACCCCGTTCATCTCGTCGAAGGTCCGGATGTCGGCGAGGTAAATCGTGGTGGACAGGAGGTTGGCCTTGCTGCTGCCCGCCGCGGCCAGCAGGTCGTCGATCTTCTTCAGCACCGCCTCCGTCTGCGCCTTGACGGTCGGACCGTCGGCGACTTGACCGGCGAGGTAGACGGTGCTGTTGTGCACGACCGCTCCGCTCATGCGGGGTCCCGCGTTGTGACGCTTCACGCTCATGGATGTCCTCTCTTCGTGGAGTGGCGAAACGTCCCAATAGTGCCACATCGCCGGGACGCCGGCCCGTCGATTACAGTCCTGGCGGGTGACCGACGCCTCGATGCAATCGACCTTGGCTTCAAAGGAATCGACGAGCCAGCTCCGGCTACGCCTCGGCGCCCGCTAGCCGCGCGGGGTCAGCCCGAACACTTCGGCCAGCAACGAGTACGAGCGCAAGCGGGTCTGCCACGATTCGGTGATCGTCACGACCACCACCTCGTCGACTCCGTAGTCCGCCGCCAGCGCCTCCAGCCGCTCGCGGCACTGCGAGGGCGTGCCGGCAATCCGGCGCCGACGCGCGTGCTCGACGATCAACCGCTCGCGCGGCGAGTACTCGTAGGCCTCGGCCTCGGCCACGCTCGGGTAGCGGCTGCTGCGGCCGGTGTAGAGGCGCACGATGAACAGGTCACGGCTCTGGGCGAGCCGCGCCGCCTCGGCTTCGGTGGGCGCGCAGACGACGAACACGGCCACGCTCGCGCGGGGCTCGGCCTGAGCCCCCGACGGCTTGAATCCCCGGGCGTACGCGCGCGTCACCTCCGCGCCCCCGTCGGCGTTGATGAAGTGCGCGAACGAGAACCCCACGCCGAAGTGAGCGGCGATCGCGGCCGACTGGTCGCTCGATCCCAGCAGCCACACCTCGGGCGCGGTCGGCCCCGTGGGCATCGCCAGCACCCCGCCGAAGGGGTGCTGGGGCGGCAGGTCGCCGTGCAGGAAGCCCAAGACGTCGGCGACCTTGCCGACGAAGTCGTCGACGCCCACGACACCGCCGCTGGCCAGCGCGCGGGCGGTGAGCTGATCGCTGCCCGGCGCGCGGCCGATGCCGAGGTCGATACGGCCGGGATGGAGCGTCTCCAGCACGCGGAAGGACTCGGCCACCTTCAGCGCGCTGTAGTGCTGCAGCATCACCCCGCCCGAACCGACCCGGATGCCCGACGTGGCCGCCGCCACCTGCGGGATGAGCACCTCGGGGCTCGGCCCCGCCAGGGCCGGCGTGGAATGGTGCTCGGCCAGCCAGTAGCGGTGGTAGCCGAGGCGGTCGGCGGCCCGGGCGAGCTCCAGGGTCTCGGCGATGGCGGCGGCGGGCGTGTCGCCGCTGCGGACGGGAGACTGGTCGAGCACGCCGAGACGGAGCATTGCGCTGTCGCCTATGCTATCAAGGTAGGCATGACGAGCGAGGATCTCGCGACCTTCATCGAGCGGCGGCGGCGATTCGTCGAAGCCGTCGGCGACGGGCTCGCCATCGTCCCGGCCGCCCCGGAGACCGTCCGGAACAACGACGTCAGTCACCCCTTCCGCCAGCACTCCGACTTCTACTTCCTCACCGGCTTCGACGAGCCGGACGCCGTCGCGCTGTTCAACCCCGCCCACGCCAAGGAGCGGTTCGTGCTGTTCGTGCGCCCGCGCGACCGCGAGATGGAGATCTGGACCGGCCACCGCGCCGGCGTGGAAGGCGCGGTGGCGTCCTACGGCGCCGACGCCGCCTACCCCATCGAGCAGCTCGACGGCAAGCTGCGCGAATACGCCATCGACCGCCCGACGCTGTTCTATCGTCTCGGCAACGCGGTCTTCGACGGCCGCGTCATCCGGCTGGTGGCGGAATTGCGGGCCGCGCGCAGCCGCGGCTTCACGCCCCCCGTGCGGATCGAGGACCCTGGGCCGATCGTGCACGAGCTGCGCCTGCACCGCTCGCCGGCCGAGCTGGCCCGCCAACGCCGTGCCTGCCAGATCAGTCGGGACGCCCACGCCGAGGCGATGCGCTCCGCGCGACCAGGCCTGCACGAGTACCAGGTCCAGGCCGTCGTCGAGTTCGTCTTCCGCTCCCAGGGCTCGCCGCGCGACGCCTATCCCTCGATCGTCGCCTCCGGTCCCAACGCCTGCATCCTGCACTACGTGGAGAACCAACGGCGGATGGCGGACGGCGACCTGCTGCTGATCGACGCCGGCTGCGAGTACGGCTACCACGCCGCCGACATCACCCGGACCTTCCCGGTCAACGGGCGCTTCACGGCGCCGCAGCGCGCCGTGTACGACGTCGTGCTGCGGGCCCAGCTGGCCGCCATCGAGGCCGCGCGGCCGGGCGTGCCCTACGAGGCCATCCACGAGGCCGCGCGCCGGGTGATCGCCGAGGGGCTGGTCGACCTCAAGCTGCTTCCCCGGCCCCTGGCCGACTCGCTGGCCATGCACCACTACCGCGAGTTCTTCATGCACGGCACCGGGCACTGGCTCGGCATGGACGTGCACGATGTCGGCGACTACCGCGTGCGCCGGCAGTCCCGGCCGCTCGAGGCCGGCATGGTCTTCACGGTCGAGCCCGGGATCTACGTTGACCCCGCGCGCGAGAGCGTGACCTTCCACCTCCGCGAGTACAGCGAGGAGGAGATGTGGGAGCGGCGGCTGCGCCTCGGCATGGCCGCGGCCAAGAAGCTCGAAGAGCAGGAGAAGGCCAAGGCGCCGACCGTCACCCACCCGATCCCACCCGAGCTCCGCGGCATCGGCGTCCGCATCGAAGACGACATCCTGGTCACCGCCGAGGGCATCGAGAACCTCACCGCCGGCACCCCGAAGACCGTCGAGGAGGTCGAGGCCACCTGCGCCGAGGCCTCGCGCCTGCCGCGCTGACCCGGACTTGCCTGCCGCGGCGACCGGCCGCAGAATCTGAGGACTCGACCCGAGGAGAGGACCAGCCATGAGAGAAGCGGTTGTCGTCGCCAGCTCCCGCACGCCCCTGGCCAAGTCGCAGCGCGGCTCCTTCAACATGACCCTGCCGTCCGACCTGGCGGCGCACTGCATCACCGACGCGCTGGGCAAGGTCCCGCAGCTCGACCGCAAGGAGGTCGAGGACGTCATCCTCGGCTGCGGTCAGCCGCACGGCTCCCAGGGCCACAACATCGCCCGGGTGGCGGCGGTGCGGGCCGGCCTGCCCGTGAGCGTGGCCGGGCTGACGATCAACCGCTTCTGCTCGTCGGGGCTCAACGCCATCGCGATCGCGGCCAACGCGATCATCAACGACGGCGCCGAGGTGATGATCGGCGGCGGCGTGGAGTCCATCACGATGATGCAGCGCGATGCCAGCCCGAACCCGTGGGTGAAGGACCACCTGCCCGGCATCTACATGGTGATGGGCGACACGGCCGAGGTGGTGGCCAAGCGCTACAAGATCAGCCGGCAGGTGCAGGACGAGTATTCCCTGCTCAGCCAGCAGCGTACCGCGCGCGCGCAGCAGGAGGGCTTCTTCAAGGAGGAGCTGGCCCCGATGCACGTGACCCGCGCCGTTCTCGACCGGAAGACGGGCGAGAAGACCGGCGAGGAGCCGTACTACGTCGAGAAGGACGAGTGCAACCGGGCCGACACCACGCTGGAGGGGTTGCTCTCGCTGCCGCCGCACTTCGACAAGAGCAGCGGGCAGGGCACCGTCACCGCCGGCAACTCCTCGCAGCTCTCCGACGGAGCGTCGGCCACGGTGCTCATGTCGATGCAGCGGGCCAAGGAGCTCGGCGTGAAACCCAAGCTGGTCTTCCGCGGCTTCGCGGTGGCCGGCTGCGAGCCCGACGAGATGGGCATCGGCCCCGTCTACGCGGTCCCCAAGCTCCTCAAGCGCCACGGCCTGCGGATCGAGGACATCGACGTGTGGGAGCTGAACGAGGCCTTCGCCTCGCAAGTCGTCTACTGCCGCGACAAGCTCGGCCTCGATCCCGCCAAGCTCAACCGCAACGGGGGCTCGATCTCGATCGGGCATCCGTTCGGCATGACCGGCTCGCGGATGGTCGGCACGATCGCCAACGAGATGCTGCGCAGCAAGGCGCGCTACGGCGTCGTCACGATGTGCATCGGCGGCGGCCAGGGCGCGGCGGGGCTGTTCGAAGCCTGCCCGTGAGCGCGGCCGAGCGCGCGGCGCTCATCCAGCGCTACGCCGACGGTCCGACGCGGCTGCGGGCGGCGCTGGCGACGGTGCCGCCCGCCGCCCTGTCGTGGCGCCCGCGGCCGGGCGAGTGGTCGGCCCACGAGATCGTCTGTCACTGCGCGGACTCCGAGTCGCACGCCTCGCTGCGGATCCGCACCCTCATGGTCGAGCCGGCGCCGGTCATCGTGGGGTACGACCAGGAGCGCTGGGCGCAGGCGCTCGACTATCACGCGCATCCGCTGGACGCCGCGCTGGCGGTGGTGGACGCGGTCCGCGCGAGCACCGCCCTGCTGCTCCGCCGGCTTCCCGACGAGGCGTGGCGCCGGGCTGGGCGTCACACGGAGTCCGGCGCCTATACCGCCGAGGACTGGCTGCGCATCTACGCCGCCCACCTGCACGATCACGCCGACCAGATCGACGGCAACCTCACCCAGTGGCGGGCCTCTCAGCGCTAGCCGCGCACCAGCAGGACGAGGCCGGAGACGAGCAACAGGGCGAACACGACCCGGCGGAACCGCGCGGCGTCGAGGCGGCCGAAGAGGGCGACGCCCGTCGCGCCCCCGGCCAGGGCCGGCAGTGAGAACACCGCCGCGACGGTCATCACCTCGCGGGTGAGCAGGCCGGCCCACCAGTAGCCGGCCAGGATCACACCCTGGTTGGCCACGAAGAAGCCCAGGACGTTGGCCTTGATCGTCCGCGGGCTCCACCCCTGGGTGGTCGCGTAGACGATCACCGGTGGGCCCGGCGTGCCGACGGCCCCGCCGAGGAGCCCGGCCAGGAATCCCGTCCCCAGTCCCCACCCGCCCCCGACCAGGCGCGTCGGCATCACCCCACGCAGCTCCAGGGCCACCACGACGACGAGCACCAGCCCGATGAACCGGTTCAGTGTGACGGTCAACGAGGACAGGGCCCAGACACCGACCGGCGCCCCCACCACGGTCCCGACCAGCAGGTCCACGAGGCGGCGCGGCGTGAGGTCGCGGCGGAGCGGGACGACCACCACGAGCGAGAAGACGAACGCGTACAGGGTCAGCACGACGATCGCCGTCACCGGGGACATCAGCCACGGCAGGAAGGCCATCGCGACGAGCGCGATGCCGAAACCGGTCAGTCCCATCACGAAGCTGGCGAGGAACATCACGAGGGCGCCAGCCACCCAGGCCAGGGTCATCCGAGCATTCTACGCGGCGGCCCCTCCTGGCGACCAGGATGCGGCGATTCTCGCGAGCCAGAGGCACGCCGGATGCACGACCGTCGCGACAGGAGGGCCGTGTGATGGCACGATGCGACGTCTGTGGTAACGATTACGACAAGGCGTTCCAGGTCAGCGCGGCCGGCCGGACGCACACGTTCGACTCCTTCGAGTGCGCGATCCACCGGCTGGCGCCCATCTGCGAGCACTGCGGCTGCAAGGTCGTGGGCCACGGGCTGGAAGCCTCCGGCCGGTTCTTCTGCTGCGCGAGCTGCGCGCGACAGGCGGGAGTGCAGACGCTCACCGACCGCGCCGCGGCAGCGTGAGCCATGACGATCCTGCGAGTGCTCACCGCTGCCGCGGCCGGGGCCGGTCTCATGTATCTGCTCGATCCCGACGGCGGCGGCCGGCGCCGCGCGCTCGTGCGTGATCGGATGGTGCGCGCCGCCCATCGCACCGGCGACGCCGTCGACGTCACGTCACGGGACGTGACGAACCGGGCGCGTGGCGTCGTCGCCGAGCTGAGAGGCCGTCTGGCCGGCGCCCCGGTCGGCGACGACGTGTTGCGTGAGCGCGTGCGGGCGCGGATCGGCGCCGTCGTGGGCCGCGCGGGCGCGATCGAGACGCTCGTGTCCGACGGTGTCGTGACGCTGCGGGGACCGGTCCTCGCTGACGACCTCGACCGGCTCGTGCGGCGCGTGCGCAGCGTGCGGGGCGTGCGCGACGTGAGCGACCAGCTGGATGTCCACGACGAGCCGGGTCATGTGCCGG
>JBKOZA010000164.1:0-5491 GCA_046725675.1 Candidatus Methylomirabilota bacterium | reverse complement strand
CAGGTGCTCCACACCACCGCCGACGTCGGCAAGCCCAAGGTCGAGTCCGGCACTCGGGCGCTGAAGGCGCTCAATCCCGACGTCAACGTCGTCCCGTTGCCGATGCGCATCACCGTCGACAACGTGATGGACGTCATCAAGGACTACGACCTGATCGTCGACGGCTCGGACAACTTCGAGACGCGCTACCTCGTCAACGACGCTTGCTACCTGGCCGGCAAGACCAACGTGCACGGCTCGATCTTCCAGTTCGAGGGCATGGCCACGGTCTTCGCGCCGAACCAGGGCCCGTGCTACCGCTGCCTGTATCCGACGCCGCCGCCACCGGGGCTCGTACCCTCCTGAAGCGAGGCTGGCGTCCTGGGCGTGCTCCCAGGAGTGATCGGGCTGGTGCAGGCGACCGAGGCCGTCAAGCTGCTGCTGGGCATCGGTGAGCCGCTGATCGGTCGGCTGCTGACGTACGACGCCCTCGGCATGCGCTTCCGCGAGGTGCGCCTGCGGCGGGATCCCAACTGCCCGCTGTGCGGCACGTCGCCGACGATCAAGGACCTGTCGATCCACCGCGAGGGCGGCGCGGCGTGCGCGGTCTCGCCGAACGGTCAGGGGGAGGCGGTCGGCGCTCCGGCGCGGGCCGGGCACTAGTCGACAGACCGTCCGTCCTGATCTGGCTCGATGAAGCCGACCCATACGTCCGCGCGGCGGAGGCGGCCGGCCTGGCGGCGGCCGTCGAGCTGGTGGTCACGCCCCTGAAGTCCGACCCGGCCGACGTGCTGCTGACCCGGGCCGACGCGCTCCTGGCCTGGCGACCGCCGGCCCGGCTCGCCGCCCGCGCCCCCCGCCTTCGCTGGATGCAGTCGCTGACCGGGGGGTGTGAGCAGTGGCTCGGAGCCGACACGCCGGCCGACGCCGTGCTCACGTGCGCGCGGGGAACGCACCGCGTTCAGATGTCCGAGCACATCCTGGCCGCGCTCTTCCTCTGTGCCAAGGACCTGGTCGGCATCGTGCTCGACCAGGCCACTCCGCGCTGGCGTCGTCGCGTGAACCCGACGCTGGCCGGCGCCACGCTGGGGATCCTGGGGCTGGGCGCCATCGGCGTCGAGGTGGCCCGGTTGGCGGCCGGGCTCGGCATGCGCGTGATCGGGACCAAGCGCGAGCCGCGCGCGATCCCGCACGTCGAGCGCGTGCACCCGCCCGCGGAGACCGACCGCGTCCTCGCCGAGGCGGACTACCTGCTCGTGCTGCTGCCCTCCACGGCGGAGACGCGCGGGAGCGTCGACAAGGCAGCGCTCGCGCGCCTGAAGCCGACCGCCTGGGTGCTGAACTTCGGCCGCGGCGACCTCGTCGTCGACGCCGACCTTGTCACCGTGGTGCGCGACCGTCGCATCGCCGGTGCCGTGCTGGACGTCTTCACGACCGAGCCGCTGCCGCTCGAGCATCCGTTCTGGACGACGCCCGGCATCGTCGTGCTCCCTCACGTCGGCGGCCTGCACCCGGAGCGCGACGCGCTGGTCGCCTCGCTGTGGGTGGACAATCTGCGTCGCTTCCTGGACGGCCGTCCTCTGCTCCAGATCGTCGATCGGGCCCTCGGATACTGACACCGACGCACCGGGTGGTGCGGCGGTGCGCTCAGACAAAATTGGGTAGGGCGCTCGGGCCAGAACGCCCACCCGGCGGTGGCGACTCAGCCCGACATCGAGAACATCACCGCGGCGACCAGCAGCAGCCACCAGCGCAAGTTCTCCATATGCCTACTCTCCGTGGGAGGGCTGGGCGCAACCCGGCTACGGCTCCCTGTCGCGATGCCTCCGATCCGACGCGGATCACCCTCTCCAGCTGCAAGGGCAGGACCACGGCTGGTGCTGGCCAAGTCCCCCCGACGACACGGACGAAGCCCCCGGTCAGGGCCAGACTGTCGGGGTGCTGACGCGCCTGTTACGCTTTCCGGCATGACGCGCGTGGTGGGCTCGACCCTGTCTCCGGCGCTGGTGGAGCGACTGAGCCAGCGTGACCTGCAGCGACGGCTCGGCGTTGGATTGCCGTTCGTGACTCAGGACGCCCGAGGTCGACCCCATCCGATGCTGGTCTCCTATCTCGAGCTGCGCGCCTACGACGGCCGCACGCTTGGGCTCGTCATCCAGGGCGGGAGCACGAGCGCGCGGAACCTCGTGGAGCGCGGAGCGGGTACGCTGATGCTCGTGGAGCCCGATGTGATCGCGTACGTGATGACGCGGCTCCTGGACGGGCCGCTGCCGATCGAGGGCGGAGAGCCCTTTGGCCTGGCGTATTTCCTGCTCGAGGTCGACGAGGTCCGGGAAGACTCGGCGGCCGACTGGGAGGCGGGCATGCGCATCGTCGCGCCGATCCGCTACGAGCCGGCGCCGACCCTGGCCGAGCCGTGGGCTCGGGTGACGATGGCGGCCCTGGCGTCCCCGCGCGCGCGGGCTTGAGCCGCTACCTCGGAGTGCGCTCGGGACGCTCCTGGTAGCGGCCGATCGTCACCTCGATTTCCTTCTGCTCGCCGGCCCGCAGCACGACCACCCGCACGCGCTTGCCGACCGGCGTGGTCGAGACCACGCGCTGCAAGTCGCGCGGGGCCTCCAGCGTCGTGCCGTCCAGCGCGATGATCACGTCGTCGGGCTTGACCCCACCCTGATCAGCCGGCTCCCCGGGCATGACCCCGCGGACGAGCACGCCGCGGGCCTCGCGCAGCTTCAGCCGATCAAGGTCGTCATCGCCGATCTCCGCGATCGACACGCCGAGCCAGCCCCACTCCACCTTGCCCTTGGTCGCGAGCTGCGGCACCAGGAGCTTCACCAGATTCGCCGGAATGGCGAAGCCGATGGAGCCGTTGCGAGCGGCCATGCTGTTGACGCCCACGACCTGCCCGGCCATGTTGACCAGGGGCCCTCCGGAGTTCCCGGGGTTGATGGCGGCGTCGGTCTGGATGTAGTCGAACCCGGGGGCGGCCACCGTGAGCGGTGTCCCCTTGCGGCTCACGATTCCGAACGACACCGACTGCTCGAGCCCGAAGGGATGGCCGAGGGCCAGGACGAACTCACCGACGCGCACGCGGTTGGAATCGCCGAGCGGCAGCGTCGGCAGAACCGTGGCCCCCTCGATCTTCACGAGAGCGATGTCCACCCGACGGTCCTGTCCCACGACCTTTCCGGTGAAGCGGCGACCGTCGGCCAGGCGCACCTGGAGCGAGTCCGCGTCCTCCACCACGTGCGAGTTGGTGACGATCAGGCCGCTGGGCTCGATGATGAAGCCCGACCCGCTGCTCCGGCGCGGCTCGCCGGGGCCCTCCTCGTCGCCGTCCTTGCCGGGCGTACGCCGTACGCGGACGTGGACGAGCGCCGGCCGGAGCTGCTCGGTGAGATCGGCGAGGAGCTGGTTGAAACGGGCCAGCTCCGGCGCCGGGGTCACGACCGTATCCTCACGCCAGTATTTGGTTTCCTGGGCCGCGGGTTGCGGCAGGGCCGAAGCGAGCAGCACGATCGTCAGGATCACGGCGGGGAGCACGGGGCGGCGCGACCGCGACATAGGGCCTCCTTGATGCGGTAGGACCCCGAAAGTATAGCGCGCGGACCGCGGCGTCAGCGGCTCACCTCGCGGACGAGGTGACCGAGCTCGGGAACAAGAAGTTTGTCGAGCGCGAGGCGGCAGGCATTCGGCGAGCCGGGCAACGACACGACGATGCGCCGCGCGTGGATGCCCATCTGCGCGCGCGAGAGCATGGCGGCGGCGCCGATCTCCTCGTAGGACAGCATGCGGAAGAGCTCGCCGAATCCCGGGAGCCGCTTGTCGAGCAACCCTTCGACGGCCTCGAAGGTCGAGTCGCGCGAGGTGATCCCGGTGCCGCCGGTGAGGAGCACGATCTGCACACGTGGATCGGCACATGCCTCCCGCACGACGCGCACCACGTCCGCCGGCTCATCGCGGACGATGGCGGATCCGATCACCGTGTGGCCGCCTGCCGTCAGCCGCTCACGGATAACCGCTCCCCCGGTATCCGTCTCGGGCGTCCGCGTATCCGACACGGTCAACACGAAGCACCCCACCGAACCCAGCGCCGTCGCCCTGTGCTCCTCCGAAGGCGCCGCGCCGGGTCGATTCACCGCGTTCGAGCGGCGGCTTCGCCGCCGCCATCCTCTGCCGAGGGGGAGGCATGGGAGGGGGCCGCCGAGGCCCCCTCCCACTGATATGCGCGGTCCAGAATCTCCACGAGGTGTAGCACGGGGAGGTCCAGATTCTGCGCACGGAGGCCCGCCTCGATCTGCAGGATGCAGCCCGGATTGGCGGTGACGACCGCCTCCGCGCCGGTCGAGGAGATGTTGCGAACCTTGCGGCGGAGCAGGCGGTCGGCCATCGCCGGCTGCGTGAGGTTGTAGATCCCGGCAGAGCCGCAGCACCAGTCAGACTCCGGCAGGTCGACGAGCTTCAGCGCGGGCACTTGCGCCAGCAGCTCGCGGGGCTGCCGTCGGATCTTCTGGCCGTGCACGACGTGACAGGGATCGTGGTACGTCGCCGTCATCGGCACCGGACCCAGCCGGCCGCGCAGCGGCTCGCGCGCGAGGAACTCGGCGACATCCTGCACGGTAAGCACGAAGCGGGCGGCCCGCTCGGCCCACGCCGGCTCTCCGCCCAGCAGGGCGCCGTACGCCTTCATGTGGGCGCCGCAGCCCGACGTGTTGACGATGACGGCGTCGGCGCCGATGGCCTCGAAGACCTCGATGGTGCGCTTGGCCATCTCGACGGCCCGCGCGTGATCGCCGCCGTGCGCGTTGAGCGCCCCGCAACAGCCCTGCCCGGCCGGCGCCAGCACGTCGCAGCCGTTGCGGGCCAGGACGCGAGCCGTCGCACGGTTGTGCGCGCCGAACACGACCGCCTGCACGCAGCCGGTGAGCAGCGCCACGCGTGCGCGCCGCGGTCCCACGGACGGCGTGACGGGGGGAAGCGGCGCCCGGTCGGCGGCGGGCGGGATCGCGGGGAGCAAGGCCTCCCAGGCCGACAGCGTTCCCGGCAGAAGTCGGGCCAGACCGGTCCGTCGCACGAGCCGCTGCAGTCCGCTCGTCTGGTAGAGGCGCAGGCCGGCGGCGGCGGCGGCCAGCAGGCGCGGATGTCCGAGCAGGACGCCGAAGTTGAGCCGCCGGAACACGCGGCGCCCCAGGCTGCCTGGTCGCTGGTGCTCGATCTCGGCCTTGGCGGCCTCGATGAGCCGCCCGTAGGGCACGCCGGCCGGGCACACTGTCTCGCACGCGCGGCAGTCGAGACACAGCGAGAGGTGCTCCACGGTCGGATCCGTGAGACTGATCCGGCCCTCGGCCAGCGACTTCACGAGGAAGATGCGGCCGCGCGGCGAATCCATCTCGGTCCCGAGCTCGGAAAACGTCGGACAGTACGCCAGGCAGAGGCCGCAGTGCACGCACTGGTTCACGCCCTCCACGCTGAGGCCGTGCAGCGTCAGCGGCGGCGCCGCCGTCGACGGCGC
>JBKOZA010000163.1:0-1044 GCA_046725675.1 Candidatus Methylomirabilota bacterium | reverse complement strand
GGCAGCAGGCGCTCGCCGGCCACGCCGTAGAGGATCTGCGCCTGGGCCGGCCGACCGGCCACCGTCCGGACGAGCCAGTTACGCCAGGCGCTCGCCTCGTCGAGGTAACCGCCGATCATGAGGGCGTAGAGCGTGAACGTGGCGTCCCGGAGCCAGCAGTACCGGTAGTCCCAGTTACGGGTGCCGCCCGGTCGTTCGGGCAGCGACGTCGTCACCGCGGCCACCATGCCGCCCGTCGGGGCGTAGGTCAGGGCCTTGAGCGTGATCAGCGAGCGCACGACGGCGTCGCGCCACTCTCCCTCGGACGTGCAGCGGCGAGACCACTGGCGCCACCAGGACTGGGTCTCCTTCAGACTCTGCGCGGGATCCTTGCTGGCGGCTGGGGGCTGGTGCGAGGAATACCACGCGAGCCGGAAGGGGACCTGATCGCCGGCCGCCACGGTGAAGTCGGCGAACGTCCGGAAGTCCTCGTTCCCTAGCGAGACCGGCGTGAGGAGCAGCACGCCGTTCGATCCGCCGACGGCCGCGAGCCCGGCGGTGCGGCGGACCCACGGCACCAGCGAGCCGTAGTCGAAGCGGATGATCAGCTCCATGCCCATCGCGACGCGGCCCTGCCGGCCTTCGACGACGCGGACCACCTCGGGCACGCCTGGCGGCATGCAGTCCACCACGGCGGCGACGCCCGTCTCCGTCTCGAACTCGGTCTCGAGCACGAGCGTGTCGCCGCGGTACGCGCGTCGCACGCGCCGGACCTCGCCCGCCGGGGCCAGACGCCAGCGACCGTGATCGGGGGTACCCAGCAGCGCGGCGAAGCAGGCGGGAGAGTCGAAACGGGGCAGGCAGAGCCAGTCGATCGAGCCGTCGCGGCCGACCAGGGCGGCGGTCTCGCAGTCACCGATGAGGGCGTAGTCCTCGATCGACAGGGGCGTCATGGCACCGGTGGCCGGACGCCGTTCAGGCGGTCGGCTTGGGCGTGATCCTCCGGCCGATCCGCTGCTCGATGACGTGGGTGACGGCCGAGAAGTCTTCCTTGCCCCAGCCGCC
>JBKOZA010000162.1:0-6310 GCA_046725675.1 Candidatus Methylomirabilota bacterium | reverse complement strand
GCCGCAAAGTCGGAGAAGGCCGGCGCCGCCCCCAAGACCGCTCCGCTGGACATCAACAGCGCGTCCGAGAACGACCTCAAGGCCCTGCCCGGCATCGGCGACGCGTACGCCAAGAAGATCGTCGACGGCCGGCCCTACAAGCGAAAGGACGAGCTGGTCAAGAAGAAGGTGATCCCGCAGGCCACCTACGACAAGATCAAGGATCAGCTCGTCGCCAAGCAGAAGTAGCGATCGGCCGCGGGCGCCGGAGGCACGCCGCGAGGTCAGCCTTCGCGCAGCACCGTGGCGATGACGTCGCAGAGTTGCCACGGGTCGAGCGGCTTGCGCAGCACGCGAGCGAACGGCGCCTGACGGAGCTCTCTGGCGTATCGATCGGCGTAACCCGTCACCACCAGGACTGGAATCGGCCGTGGCTGCTCGCGGATCCGCTCGAGCAGCCACAGGCCAGTCTCCCCCGGCATCGAGTAGTCCGTCACGACCACGTCCACGGAGTTCACCGCGCTGAGCGCCTCCCGAGCTGAGAGGGCCGCCACGACCGAGGCACCCGCATGGGTGAGCGCCTGCTCCATGAGGTCGCAGGTATCCTGGTGATCGTCGACGACGAGAATCCGGCTGCCGGCGAGCGTCGGCGGCGGGGTATCCATCAGCGAGCGGCCGATCCGATGGCGACCATGGCGACAGTACGCTTCCTACCTATGACATAGCCTCGTCGAAATAAACCCGAGAAAAAATTTTCCCATCCGGCCGAGGTCACTCCAGACCCGGGAAGCCCTCGGGCCTTCGGACGACAGGCCGTTGACGTTCTGTGTCGATTCGGGGTGGCGCCGTTCGACTTATCGTGGAGCACCAACGTGATCCGGGGTGGAAGCCGACAACAGGAGGACAGCATGATCAGAGGCCTGGCCGGCGCGACGATCTGGAGTGAAAACGTCGACAACTTGCTGCCGTTCTATCGGGACCTGCTGGGTCTCCCGGTCGCGATCCAGGTCCAGGGATTCGTCGTGCTGGGCAAGCTCGGGACGCCGTCGCTGGCGCTCGGCACCCACAGCCAGGTGCGGGGTCGCAACGCCGATCCCGCCCGGCACATGGTCGGCTTGACGACCGACGACGTGGACGCCGACTGCAAGCGCCTCAAGACCGCCGGCGTAGAGTTCATCGAAGATCCCACCAACTATGACCGGCTACGCATCGCCACCTTGAAGGATCCCGAGGGCAACCTCGTCCAGCTCCTCCAGCGGCTGGCGTGACGGCTCGCGCCCTCACCCGGGCGGCTGAGGAAGCTCGAGCTGGCCCTCCCGGGAACGCTTCCGCGTCGAAGCGCGACGGTCGACAGTCGGGCGAGGGGCCGGGAGACGCCCGGTCCGCGGCCGAGGGAAGCTGACGCGCAGTCCCTGCGCCTGAACCTGGAAGAGCATCTCGGCATCCGGAAGGCCCGAGAGGCGATGCCGACCGAGACTGCGGAACCGGACGCCGCGGGGTGCCGATGCCCCGATTGCCGCTCGGGTCGCGGCGGAGACGACGATCTGCCCTCCGTGGGCCGCCGAGCAGACGCGAGCCGCGGCGTGGACGGGCAGACCGATGTACCCGACGTCGGTCAGGGTCGGACGGCCGCTGTGGACTCCGACACGGACACGTACATCGAGTCCGTCGATCCACCTCCGCGTGGCGAGCTCGCGCTGGATCGCCACCGCGGCCTCGACGGCGGCGACCGCCCGCTCGAACACCGCGAAGAACTCGTCGGCGCGGGCATCGATCTCGCGGCCGCTCGCCCGCAACAGCGCGGCCCTGAGGATGCCTCGCACCTCGTTCAGCAGGGCACCGTAGCGATCGCCCAGGGTGCGCAGCAGGGCGGTGGACGCCTCGATATCGGTCATGAGGAACGTGACGAACCCGGTGGGGAGCGCGGCGGCCGCGGTCGACGTGGCCTGGATCTGGCCGCGCAGACGGTCCTTCTCGACCACGAACCGCACGGCGTCCAGCACCGTCTTCGCAAGGTCCGGGTCGTCGAGGATCGCTCGATCGTGCACGAGGGCCGTCATCGGCCGCCCCTGGCGCTCGAGATAGGTCACGCCACGACGCTCTTCCTCGGCAGGGAGCGGTACCGGCGTGCCCGTGCCGTCCAGGTATGCCCCGGAGGCGTCGGACCAGTGCAGCACGGTGAGCGTCGGATCCCGGAGTACGGTGCGCAGCCGTCTCTCCAGCTCGCCCGGAGCGGGGTTCCGACCCAGTTCGATCACGAGGCGACCGGCCGTCGCGTGGCGCTGCTCGGATTGCAGCTGGCTCGTGATGAACCCGACCGGGACGATGCGGTACTTCTTCGCTGCGTTCAGCAGCCGCGTGCGGGCGCGCTCCCGCGCCGCATCGTTCTCGAAGACGACCTGGTTGAACCGGGCCAGCGCGTTTCGCACGTGCGCCTTGTCGTGGACCGGAAGCCGCCGCCGGCCGCGAGAGTCGACATAGGCGAACGCCCGGTCCGGGAGGCGCGCCCGCTTGCGGGGTTTCAGGCGGGACATATGCCCGAACAATAACGCTCTCTCCGGTCCTCGGCCACGGCTGATCGTCGATCGGGCCCCGCCTGGCCGTATCGATCGATCTATCGGAGCACATCGAGCGATAGATTGCTCCGCCGCCGTAATAGCCCTAGGCTGAATGTCAATCCCATGGCGCGGAGACAGGGATGAGGGCGCCGCGACGAAACGTCGATCGAAAAACCACCGAGTCCGTGGAGCGCATGTGGCAGGTCTATGCCGACCACATCGGACTCCCCAAGGCGGGCGAGGCGGAGAGCGACGAACCGCTTCCTCGAGGAGGCGACGACGCGGGCTCGCGACGGCGGTCCGTGCGCCTCCTCGCCGAGAGCGCCGGCCGCATTTTCGGCGCGGTCGCGGGTGTGGTGGTGGTGACGATCGCAGGGATCACGCTCTGGCTGGCGTTCTCGTCCTCTCCGGACACCGCGGCGCGTCGGTCGCAGCCGCCGGCGTCTACACCCGCCGGCGGGACCGAGCGACCCACGCAGCAGGCGACGCCCGGTAAGGATGCTGGCGAGGTATTGCAGGCCTCCCCACCGTCGCCGTCATCCGGAGCAATCGCCAGGTCGGACCCAGCGCCTGCGTCGAGACCGGCCGCGACTGGTCCGAAGCCAGCCAACACCGATACCACCTACCGGATCAGCTTCGATTTCGGCTCCGACTACATCAACGCCCAGTCGAGGCCGGTCCTGGACAGGATCGCCGGCGCGATGAAAGCAAACCGTGACTGGCGCATGGCGATCGAGGGGCACACGGATGCGCATGGCACGCCCGATTTCAACCGGGCGCTGTCCGAGCGCCGGGCCCAGATCGTCAAGGCGTACCTGCAGGCGGCCGGGATCGCGCCGGGGCGTCTGAGCGCCGTGGGCTTCGGCGCCTCACGCCCGGTGGCCCCGAACGACTCGGCTGGAAGCGTCCTCAACCGTCGCGTCGAACTCCACCGACAGTAGCGCCTCGGCCCATGACGAGCCGCGCGGGCGACACGCAAGCGCCGAAGGACGTCTTCGAGGCCATTCGCACGCTCCTTGCGGTGCGCGGCTATCAGGACAAGCCGGTACCGGACGCCGTGATCCGACGGATCGTCGAGGCAGGACGTCTCACGGGCAGCGGGATGAACCGGCAGCCGTGGCACTTCATCGTGGTTCGCGACCCCGGCACCTTGCGCCGCCTCGGGGCGCTGGCCTCGAGCGGACCGTACGTCGCGCAGGCGCCGCTGGCGATCGTCGTGGCCACGGACCGGACCCGGTTCGCCGTCTCCGACGCGAGCCGCGCGATTCAGTCCATGCTGTTGACGGCGTGGGCCGACGGGGTCGGCTCGAACTGGGTGGGCTTCGGCGGTCTCGAGAAGGCCAAGGCCCTGCTCGACATCCCGGCCGACCTCGACGTGCTGGCCATCCTTCCGTTCGGCTATCCGGCCCGCGCCGTCGGCCACGGCAAGAAGCAGCGCAAGCCGCTGCGCGAGGTGGCGCACCTCGAGCGCTACGGCCGCCCGTTCGAGTGAACGCGACGCGCTAGGCGCATCCCATGGCGTAGACCTGCGTGGCCCCGGCCGGCAAGGGCCGCTCCGCCCAGCTCTCGCCGCCGTCCTCGCTCGCGAACACCTCGCCGCCGCTGGTCGCACAGTACATCCGCTTCGGCTGGCGCTCGTCGAACACGACGGCGAACATGGTGGCCCGGGGCTTGACGCCCATGTCCATCCGCGTCCAGCTCGAGCCGCCGTCCTTGCTGCGGAACAGGACGCCGACGTCGCTCTGGAAGTTCGCCCCCGCCGCGACCCAGATCGTCCGCGGATCGCCCGGGACCTCGCGGATGTCGCGACAGTAGGCCTGTCCCTTGGGGTTGAGCGGCTCGAGCCTGGCGCTGGCCCAGTGCGCGCCCTGGTCCGTGCTGCTGAACAGGCCGGCCCGGCCGATGGCCAGGACCGTCCCCGGCCGCCAGCGCCCGACCAGCACCCCGTGCATGTCCACGGTGTCGTCGTTCACGTACTGCCCATGGCTCATGTTCTCCCAGTGCTCGCCGCCGTCGAGGCTGCGAATGACGCCGCCGACCTCGATGGCGCCGTAGATCTCGTCGGGATTGGCGGGATTGGCGGCCAGCTCCAGGACGCGCTTGGCCGGGTTGGACCCGGGGGCCACGGTCACTTCCGGGAAGCGGACGGTCACCGGGAGCTGCCGCCAGTGCTCGCCGCCGTCTTCACTGCGGAAGATCTCACAGTTCTCGTACCCTGCGTACAGCACCCTCGGATCGCGCGGATCGAACGTCAGCGACCAGACCGGCAAGCCGTGATCCGGAACGTCCAGCTTCTCCCAGTGCTCGCCGCGATCCAGGCTGCGGTAGGGACCGTGCTGCGTCCCCACGTACACGGTGTCGGCCTCCTCCGGGTGCGTGGCGATGGCCCGGATGGCAGGCGCCTCGGGCAGGCCACGGGTCACCGGCTCCCACCGATCGTCGCCCGCGCCCAGGCGATAGAGGCCGGATTGAACGGGACGGCCCGGGGCGGTCTCACCCGCCAGACCGACGTAGACGTAGGACGTGCGATTCATCGTCAGTCTCCCTTCGAGCTCACTGTGACGGAGCCCGCTTCACAAACACCGTGTCGCCCTGGACCCGGACCGCGTAGGTGGGCACGTCTGCCGAGGCGGGCCCGCTCAGCAGCTTGCCCGTGCGCACGTCGAAGGTCGCAAAGTGCAGCGGGCACTCGACGACGTGACCCGCCAGCGTCCCCCTCGACAGCGGCGCCTGTCGGTGGCCGCAGGCGTCCCGCAGGGCGTAGAACACACCCGCCACGTTCGCGAGGAGCACCCGCTCGCGATCGACGGCCACCCACGTCATCGCGCCCGGCGCCAACCCGGACGCCGTGGTCACCGGCACGAAGCCGCTCAATGCCCTTAGTCCAGCTTGAAGCCGAACATCCGGGCGGCGTTCTCCGAGGTGATCTTCCGGAGATCCGGCTCGGGCACCCCCTCGAACATGCGGTCCAGGAAGTCCCGCGACTTCGGCCACGTCGACTCGGCATGCGGGAAGTCGCTGCCCCACAGCATGGTCTCCACCCCGATCGCGTCGCGCAGCTGGACGCCGAGGTCGTCCTCCATGAACTCCACGAACATGTTGCGGCGCCAGTAGTCGCTCGGTAGCAGGCCGTCCTTCGACCGCCAGCCCTTGGTGAACACCGGCCGCTCCCGGTACGTGAAGTCCATCTGCTTCAGCCAGTGAGGGATCCAAGCGGCTTCGTGCTCGACCGAGCCGACCTTCAGCTTCGGATACCGATCGAAGACGCCCGCGAAGATCATCGCCGACAGCGAGTAGCGCACCCAGTAGTCCGTGGTGGAACGGCCGGCGCCGGTGAGCTCGCCCAGGTTCATCGTGAACTCGCAGCCGGGGACGCCGCCGCGCGGCGTGCCGATGTGCAGCAGCAGGGGCAGTCCGAGGTCCTGGGCCGTCCACCAGAAGCGGTCGTAGATCGGATGACGGTACGGGCGGTCGGGCAGCGGCGAGACCGGAATGAACGCGCCGACCAGTCCGAGCTTGGCGCAGCGTTCCAGCTCCTGGCAGGCCTCCTCGACGTCGTCCACGTTGAGCATGGCGATGCCCTTGAGGCGATCGGGGAAGGGCTTGCAGAAGTCCGTGATCCAGTCGTTGTAGACACGACAGATGGCCGAGAGCATGGCGCTGTCGGGGATGCGGTACCAGAAGAGACCCTGGCTCGGCTGCAGGCACGAGCCCCACACGCCGTCCATCTCGTTCTCCTTGACCATCGCCTGCGGATCGTAGGCGCCGAGCCT
>JBKOZA010000161.1:0-2733 GCA_046725675.1 Candidatus Methylomirabilota bacterium | reverse complement strand
TGGTACGAGAAGGCCTTCGCCTTCAAGATCGTCGGCGACGAGACCCGGGTGTTCGGCGACCGCTTCATCCGCTGCGTGAGCGAGGACGGCGGCCTGGCGGTCAACATCTCCGGGGCCCGCACCAACGAGAAGCTCGGCCCGGGCGACGCCTCCGCCCACCACGGCCTCGAGCACTTCGGCTTCGACTCCGACCATCTCGAGACCGACATCGCCCGCCTCGAGGGTCTCGGCGCGAAGCTGCTCGAGGGTCCGATCCAGAACCCCAACGGCCCCCGGATCGCCTTCCTGCGCGCCCCCGACGAGGTCCGCGTCGAGCTGGTCGAGCGCCGCAAGATCGCCGGCGGCTCTGGCTGTGGCTGCTAGGCGGCGCTGGTCAGGAGCTTCTCTCGCAGGCGGTTGACCTGATCGGGGAACGGCACGCCGCCGCGGGCGGTCATGGGCGTCTGATCGGCCAGCGTGGTGTGGAGCTCGACGAAGATCGGGCCCTCGTCCCTGAGCAGTTGCGGGAAGCGGCGCTTGAAGTCGTCGAGATCGCCGATCACCAGGGCGCTGCGGTAGCCGGCGCCGCGGGCCATCGTGACGAAGTCGACCGTCAGGCCGCCCGGGATCTCCTGCGAGCCCGAGGTGTGGTACACGCCGTTCTTGAAGAGCAGGTGTACCAGGTTGCGCGGACGAGCGCCGGCGATGGTGGCGAGCGAGCCGAGCTGCATGAGCAAGGAGCCGTCGCCGTCGAACACGATCACGCGGCGCTCGGGCCGCGCCAGGGCCAGGCCCAGGCCGAGCGACGAGGCGCCGCCCATGAAGCCGACGCAGCCGACCGAGAGATCGTCGGGCGCGAGCTCGCGCCAGGCCGGTGAGGTCGTCATCGTGGGCACGCAGATCGCATTGCCGCGGCCGGCGGCGATGACGCGCAGGACCTCCTCGGGCTTCATGGCCATCAGCTCGTCTCCAGGCCGACCAGCACGGCGGCCGGACCCCGGCGCTGCCGGCTGAGCCGGTAGTACTCGGGGATCAGGTGCACGTCGTCGGGTCCCTCCAGGCGCGCGTGGGGCACGCCGAAGGTGTCGAGCAGCGGCTCGGCGAAGCGCACCATCGAGTGGCGTGATTCCCGCGGGTCCTTGTCCCGCTCGCGCTGGAGCAACCCGATCATGTAGAACATCGGGACCTTGCCGTCCATCGCCACCCCGCGCAGCGTGTTGATCGAGGCGTAGAGCCCGGCGTGCTGGATCATCAGCACCACCGGCTCACCGCCCGCGTAGAGGCCGGCCGCGATGGCGGTTGCCTCGTCCTCGGTGGCGCACGTCACCACGCGGATCGCCTGCTCCTTGTCGAGCGCGGCCAGCACGGTCTTCTGGTGGGTGTCCGGCACGCTGAGGATCCAGCCGAGGTGGTCGGACGCCGACCGGCCCCACCCCTCGGCGGTGCGGGCCGCCCGGGCCTCCCGGAAGGTGTCCTTGAGCGTGTCGATGATGAGCGACGCGGGAATCGACTCCGGCATGCCTGTCCTCCGTGTGCGGTCCCTATCCTAACCGAATCATTTGCCGTCGAAGCGGCCAACGTAATCCCTCGGGCGTTCTCCCGTTGGCTCTACATCAATGGACGAACTCGCGCGCGCCGACAATGCGCTATCCTATGACACCCGACGAGTGGCTCGGCCGACGCGCGCCCAGGAGGCGCTTTGGCGGCAGCGAACGATCCAATTCTGATCGTCGGCGGCGGGCTTGGCGCGCTAACCACCGCGCTCGCGCTCGCCCGCCGCGGTCGGCGATCGCGCGTACTCGAAGGCACGCCGGAGTTCGGTGCGATCGGCTACGGCATCCAGTTCGGCCCCAATGTTTTCCCGGTACTCGACCGCATCGGGGTCACCGACGCGGTCATGGCCAAGGCCGATTGCCCGCCGGCGCTGCTCATGCGCGACGCTCTCGCCGGTGATGTCCTGGTGAGGATCCCGACCGGCGCGTCGTTCCGCGAGCGCTTCAACCATCCCTACATCATCGTCCACCGCATCGATCTGCACCACGCGCTGCTCGATGCGTGCAAACGCACGGGCGAGATCGAGCTCGTTGCCGACGCCCTGGTCACGGGCTTTACGGACTCTGGCGACGGTGTCGCGGCAACGACAGCAGATGGACGAAGCTTTTCGGGCGCGGCGCTCGTCGCCGCCGACGGCTTGCGCTCGTTCATCCGCTCGCAGCTCGTTGGTGACGGCGAGCCGCGCCCGATCGGCTATGTGGCGTACCGCACCATCGTGCCGATGACCGATCTCGCCGCCGACGTGCCTCGCCAGGAGGTTGTGCTGTGGGGCGGCCCCGGCTTCCACGTGGTGCACTACCCGCTCCGCCACGGCGCGCTCTTCAACATCGTCGCGGTGTTCCGGACCCTGACCCACGGTCAAAAGGGTGATGTCGCGTCGTATCGCACGGAGCTACAGCAGACGTATCGCGACGCCCATCCGGCGATGCGCGATCTCATCGCGATGATGGACTTCGGCTGGCGCGGGCAGGTCTGCGATCGCGACCCGGTGCGGCATTGGCACAAGGGCCGCGTCGTACTCATCGGCGACGCCGCGCATGCGCCACTGCAGTCGCTCGCGCAGGGTGCCTGTATGGCGATAGAGGACGGGCTCTGCCTCGCCGAGCTGATTCATGCGGAGGGGGACGACTTCGCGACCGCATTCCGCCGCTTCGAGGCGGCGCGCATCGTGCGCACCGCGCGCGTGCAGCTCGAGTCGCG
>JBKOZA010000160.1:0-1286 GCA_046725675.1 Candidatus Methylomirabilota bacterium | reverse complement strand
GGCTGCGAGCGTGACAGCGAGGCCTTCACGGTCACCACGTGGTTGACCTGGATCGCCTGGTGCTTCTCCCACCAGGCGCGGGCGGCGGCGAGCGGGTCGGGAATGAGCGGGACGACCCGTGGGTCCCGGGGATCGCGGCCGCTCACGATGGCGGCGTCGAGCTCCCCGGCGAGGAGCATGGGGATCAGCTCCTTGCCGAGTCCGGCCCGCTGCACACCGGGCGGATCGCGGAACTCGGCGACGTGCGGCTCCTCGAACGTGACCCACGTGACCATGTCCGCCTCGACCCCCCACTCCTCGGCGAGGATGCCGCGCAGCCACGTCGCCGTGGTCACCGAGTACGACCGGATCCCCACCCGGCGACCGCGCAGGTCACCCGGCGCCAGCGGCCCGCGCTCGCGGTCGTAGACCAGGAAGCGATGCTGGAAGCGGCCGAGCACGACGGCGGGCAGCAGCACCAGCGGCTTGCCGAACGCCTTGGCCAGCAGGAAGGTCACGATCGCCAGCTCGGCGACGTCGAATTCCAGATCCCGCACGACGCGCTGGAAGGCGGCCGCCGGCGACGGGACGTCGGCGAACCGCAGCGACACGGTGGGCGACACCACCGCCCCGTGCCGCAGCGCGTGGGTAACGGGATAGTCGCCGAGCAGGGCGCGCAGCGCGACCGGGGTGCTCATGGTGGACTCCTTCATTGGCCTGGCCTGCCCCGCCAGAATACCGGACGCCACCCTTGACAGGTGTCCCCTTCGCTCCCAGTATTTCCCTCGGTCGGTCGCCTGAGTCGGAGGTGTCCCATGGCGCGCAAGATCGTGGTGTGCTGCGATGGCACCTGGAACACGCCCAGGAACGAGACCAACGTCTTCCGCACGTACCGCTTCCTGCGCGAGCGGCTCGGGAACCCGGCGCAGACGACCCAGAAGATGGGGGTGACGACGTGCCGCGGCCACGCGGGCGACGGCACCGAGGTGCTCCTCTACTACGACCAGGGCATCGGGACCGACTGGTTCTCGCGCATCATCGGCGGCGCTGCCGGCGTCGGCCTGTCCGAGAACGTGCGCGACGCCTACCACTTCCTCGGGCAGAGCTTCGCGCCCAACACCGAGATCTACGTGTTCGGCTTCTCGCGCGGGGCCTACACCGCCCGTTCGCTGTGCGGGTTCATCAAGGCCGCCGGGCTCCTCGACCATCCGAGCACGACCGACGTCTGGCGCGCCTTCACGGACTGCTACGCCTGCGCTCCCCGCAGCCGCGCCCTTCAGGCCGGGTGGAACGCAGACCGCGTGCGC
>JBKOZA010000159.1:0-5898 GCA_046725675.1 Candidatus Methylomirabilota bacterium | reverse complement strand
CGCCTGGCCGAGAAGTGGTCATCCAGCCCCGACTTCAAGGACTGGACGTTCCACCTGCGCAAGGGCGTGCAGTTCCACTTCGGCTATGGGCCGTTCACCGCGAAGGACGTCGTCCACGCGCATTCGTTGATGATGCGGCCGGAAGCCACGGCCACGCTGGCCGGGTTCTGGCGGCAGGTCGACAAGGTCGAGGCCGTCAACGACTACCAGGTCGTGTTCCGCTTCAAGCGGCCGACCACGGTCATGCCGTACGCGGCGTCGCGCGCCGGCGATCTCAGGATCGTCAGCAAGGCCCAGTGGGACAAGGAGGGGCAAGAGGGATTCGAGAAGCGGCCGGCCGGCACCGGGTCGTACCGCTACGTCGGCCGCGAGCCGGGCCTGTCGATCACCTTCGAGCGCGCCGACAACCACTGGAAGGGCGAGAAGCCCGCGTTCAAGGAGCTGGTGTTCCGGCTGGCCCGCGAGGAGTCGACCCGGCTGGCGTTGCTGCTGTCGGGCGAAGCCCACATCGCCGACCTGCCGCGCGAGCTGCAGAAGGACGCGCTGAAGCGCGGCATGAAGATCTACTCGTCGTCGTTCCCGGTGGACTGGATGACCGTGTACCTGGGCGGGCAGTACTACCTGCCCGGCGACTCCGCGTTCAAGCCGGACGTGGCCTGGACCAAGAAGCCGGTGCGGCAGGCGCTCAACATGGCCGTCAACCGCAAGGAGCTGCTCAACACGGTGTTCGCCGGCAAGGGGACGCTGACGTACGTGACCGGCTGGTCGGACAAGTCCGAGGGCTACAACCCCGAGTGGGCGAGCCGCTTCGACCAGATGTACGGCTACAACCCGGGCAAGGCCAAGGAGCTGCTGAAGTCGGCCGGCTACGGCCCCGGGCAGCTGAAGTTCAAGATCCTCGCCTTCACCGAGCCCGGAGAGTCGGAAGGGCCGCAGGTGGCCGAGGCGCTGGGCATCTACTACAAGGACATCGGCGTCGAGACGGAGATCGAGGTGCTGGACTGGGCCAAGGTGCGGGAGATGTTCCGCAAGAAGACGATCCAGTGCTGCATCTGGCCCAACATCATCTCGTGGCGGCCGTCGGAGGAGTGGATCCGGACCAGCTACTGGAGCAAGAGCCCCAATCACCACTACGAGAACGAGTTCATCGACAAGCACTACGACGCGCTCACCAAGGCGGTGAACCCGGCCGAGCGGCAGCGCATCGCGCGGACCATCGGCGACCACCTGTTCGAGGAGTTCGCCGACATCCCGCTCTTCTGGTTCTCCAACGAGGTCGTGGCCAACCCCAAGGTGGTCGCCGAGTGGGTCTACCCGGGCCTGGCCGCGGGGCGCTCGACGCACTTCCACCTCGTGAAGCCGGCGAAGTAGGTGCCCAGGCGCATCGGCGACGTCATCCTGGAGGTCGAGGACCTCCACACCTACTGCTTCACCCGCTGGGGCGTGGTGAAGGCGGTGGACGGCGTGAGCTTTTCGCTGCGGCAGGGCGAGGCGCTCGGCATCGTGGGCGAGTCGGGCTGCGGTAAGACCATGACGGCCCTCTCGCTGCTCCGCCTGGTGCCTCGCCCGGCCGCCCGCATCGTCAAGGGCGTCATCCGTCTCCAGGGCGAGAACCTCCTCGAGAAGAGCGAGAAGGAGATGCGGAGCATCCGGGGCCGCCGCATCTCGATGATCCTGCAGGACCCGCAGACGTCATTGAACCCGGTGTTCACCGTCGGCAACCAGCTCGTCGAGGCCATCAAGATCCACCACCGGGACGGCCGCCGGTCGCTGGCGCGACGGGCGATCGACGCGCTCAAGCAGGTGCGCGTGGCCGCCCCCGAGCGCCGCGTGCAGGACTACCCGCACCAGATCAGCGGGGGGATGAAGCAGCGTGTCGTCGGCGCCATCGCGATCTCCTCGGAGCCGCGGGTCATCATCGCCGACGAGCCCACCACGTCGCTGGACGTGACGATCCAGGCCCAGTATCTGAAGCTGCTCCGCGAGATCCAGGAGGAGACGAACCTGGCGCTCATCTTCATCACGCACGACTTCGGCATCGTGGCGAAGATGTGCGATCGCGTCATGGTGATGTACGCCGGGCGGCCGGTGGAGAGCGGCCCGGTACGCGACATCTTCAACCGTCCCTCGCATCCCTACACGCAGGCGCTGCTGCGCTCGGTGCCGAGCATGGACGAGGACGTCGAGCGCCTGGCGTCGATCACCGGCCAGCCGCCCGCCCTGTGGGACCTGCCGACGGGCTGCCGCTTCGCGGCCCGCTGCCCTCACGCCGACGACCGCTGCCAGCACGACTACCCGCCGTCGTTCGTGGTGGGCGACGGACACTCCGCCGACTGCTGGAGACTGGAAGCCGAATGCAGGCCGAGCCGATCCTCCGCGCTGACGGCCTGACGAAGCACTTTCCGGTCACCCAGGGCGTGCTCTGGGCGAGCGTGGTCGGCTGGGTCAAGGCCGTGGACGGCGTCAGCTTCTCGATTCCCCAGGGCGAGACGCTCGCCGTCGTGGGCGAGTCCGGCTGCGGCAAGACGACCACCGCCCGCCTCGTCCTCCGCCTGGAGCAGCCGACCGCCGGCCACGTGTTCGTGGACGGCCGCGACGTGCACGCCCTGAGTGGCGACGCGCTGAAGGACTACCGCACGATGGTGCAGGCGGTCTTCCAGGACCCGTGGTCGTCGCTGAACCCCCGCATGCGCGTGCGCGAGCTGGTGGCCGAGCCGCTGGTCGTCAACCGCACGGCGTCGTCGCACGAGATCAAGGCGCGCGTCGCCGAGATCCTGAACGCGGTGGGCCTGCGCCCGCAGCAGGCCGACCTCTACCCGCACGAGTTCAGCGGCGGGCAGCGCCAGCGCATCGCGGTGGCCAGCGCGCTGGTGTCGCACCCCAAGCTGATCGTCCTCGACGAGCCCGTTTCCGCCCTCGACGTGTCGATCCGCGCGCAGATCATGAACCTGCTCGTCGATCTACAGAAGCAGTACGGGGTGAGCTACCTGCTCATCGCCCACCACCTGGCGACGACCCGCTACATGGCCCACGAGGTCGCCGTCATGTACCTGGGCAAGATCGTCGAGCGGGCGCGGACGAAGGACCTGTTCCGCAACCCGCTGCATCCCTACACCAAGGCCCTGTTCTCGGCCGCGCTTCCCGGGCACCCCGACGTCGTCCGCGAGGAGATGATCCTCAGCGGCGAGGTCCCCTCCCCCATCAACCCGCCGTCGGGCTGCCGCTTCCATCCGCGCTGCCCGTTCGCCATGCGCCACTGCTCGGAGATCGAGCCGGAAGAGAAGGAGATGGCCCCGAACCATCTGGTGGCCTGCCATCTGTACTGATGGCCCGCAACATGACCGATTACGCCGCCACCTGTCGGGATTTCCGCCTCGACGTGCCCGGCGCCTTCAACTGGGCCTTCGACGTCTTCGACGGCTGGGCCCGCGACCCGGGCAAGCTGGCGATGCTGTGGGTGTCGGCGGACGGCCAGCCGCGCCGCATCACCTTCGCCGAGCTGGCCGAGCGCTCGCGCCGCTTCGCCAACGTGCTGGACGGGCTCGGCGTCGCACGGGGCGCCCGTGTGTTCGTCATGCTCCCGCGCGTGGTCCAGTGGTGGGAGATCTTGCTCGGCTGCCTGCGGGCGTGCGCGGTGTCGGTGCCCGGGACGACGCTGCTGACGACCAGGGACATTCAATACCGGCTCACCGTCTCCGAGGCCACGGTGGTCGTCACCGACGAGGAGAACGCGGCGAAGGTCGATCGGGTCCTCTCGGAGTGCCCGAGCGTCGAGCACCGCATCGTGCTCGGGCGGGGCGGCGGTGGCTGGAACAGCTTCGAGGACCTGATGGGCCGCGTCCGACCCGACCGCGTTCATCCCGGCAACGCCAGCCGCGATCCGATGATGATCTACTTCACGTCGGGGACCACCGGACACCCGAAGATGGTGCTCCACACGCACGCCTCGTATCCCATCGGCCACGTCGTCACCGGTAGGTTCTGGCTCGACAACGGACCCGACGATCTGCACTGGACCATCTCCGACACCGGCTGGGCGCAGGCGGCCTGGACGTGTTTGTTCGCGCCGTGGAACATGGGCGCCGCCGTCTTCGTCTGGGACGCCCGGGGCAAGAAGTTCGACGCGGGGGAGACGCTGGTGATGTTCGAGCGCTTCCCCATCACCACGTTCTTCGCTCCGCCCACCGCCTACCGCATGCTCGTGCAGGAGCCACTGCGGAAGTACCGCTTCCCCACGCTGCGCCACTGTCTGGGGGCGGGCGAGGCCGTCAATCCGGAAGTGATCGAGGCGTGGCGGGAGGGGACCGGGCACCACATCTACGAGGGCTACGGCCAGACCGAGACGGTGCTGCTGGCCGGGACGTTTCCGGCCACCCCGTGGAAGCCGGGCTCGATGGGCCCGGCCGCGCCGGGCCACGTGCTGGGCATCGTCGATGACGAGGGGCAGGAGGTTCCGCGCGGCGTCGAGGGCGATCTGGCCGTCCGCGTGGCGCCGGCGCGCCCGGTGGGCATGTTCGCCGGCTACTGGCGTAACGACGAGGCGACGCGGAAGTGCTACCGGGGCGACTGGTACGTGACCGGCGACCGCGCATCCATGGACGACGACGGCTACCTGTGGTTCGTGGGGCGAGCCGACGACGTGATCAACAGCGCCTCCTACCGCATCGGCCCCTTCGAGGTCGAGTCGGCGCTGGTGGAGCACCCGGCCGTCGCCGAGGCGGCGGTGGTCGGCAAGCCCGACGCCCTGCGGGGCGAGATCGTGAAGGCGTTTGTCGTGCTGGCGCCCGGCCACGCGCCCGCCCCGGCGCTGGCGGTCGAGCTGCAGGAGCACGTCAAGCGGGTGACGGCGCCTTACAAGTACCCGCGCGAGATCGAGTTCGTCACCGACTTGCCCAAGACGATCTCGGGCAAGATCCGCCGCACCGAGCTGCGGCAGCTCGAGCGCCAGCGGTCCCGCGCCGGCGACATCCCGTGATGCGCCGGCCGTTCACGGCGGAGCACGAGATGCTCCGCAAGAGCGTCCGCAGCTTCGTGGAGCGCGAGGTGACGCCGCACGTGGCCACCTGGGAGGAGGCCGGCCAGATCCCCAAGGCGTTCTGGCGCCGGCTGGGCGAGCTGGGTTTTCTCGGCCTCGACTTCCCCGCCGAGCACGGCGGCGCCGGCGGCGACTTCCTCTCCAGCGTGGTACTCGGCGAGGAGATGGCGCGCTGCCGCTCGGGCGGCGTGGCCTTCAGCGTGCTGGTCCACACCGACATGTCCTCGCCCTGGCTCGTCCGCTTCGGGAGCGAGGCGCAGAAGCGGAAGTACCTGCCCGACATCGTGCGCGGCGAGACGGTGTGCGCGCTCGCCATCACCGAGCCCGGCGCCGGATCCGACATGGCGGGCTTGACGACCCGGGCGGACCGCCACGGCGATTGCTATCACCTGACCGGCAGCAAGATCTTCATCACCAACGGGGTCCACGGCGACCTCTACTTCGTCGCCGCGCGCACCGGCCCGGGGACGAGCGAGCGGCGCCACGACGGCCTGTCGATGTTCCTCGTCGAGCGCAGCACCCCGGGCTTGTCGGTGGGCCGCAAGCTCGACAAGCTAGGCATGCGGGCCTCGGACACCGCCGAACTGCTCTTCCAGAACTGCGTGGTGCCCGCCGAGAACCTTCTCGGCCAGGAGGGACGCGGCTTCCAGCAGCTCGCCGCCGGGCTGCAGCGCGAGCGCGTGATGGCCGGAGTGCTCGCCCTCAGCGGCGCCACCCAGGCACTGGAGGACACCATGGCCTACCTGCGCGAGCGGACCACCTTCGGCGAGCCGCTCAGCCAGCGCCAGGCGCTGCGCCACCGGCTGGCCGACCTCGCCACCGAGGTGGAGGCCGCACGCCGCCTGGTCTATCACGCCGCCGAG
>JBKOZA010000158.1:0-3360 GCA_046725675.1 Candidatus Methylomirabilota bacterium | reverse complement strand
ATCTGGCGAGGCGGCCGCGAGCGCGGCGTGGGCGCCGCCGCGCTGGGCACGCTGGCGGCGCCGCTGACGCTGCCCCTGCTGCTGGTGCAGACGCTGACCGGCGACCGGCTGCCCGACGTCGTCACGCCGCTCGTCGATGCGCTCTACGGCGGCGCGCCGGGCGCCGGTGGCGGCGACCAGGCGCGCATGCCGTCGTCCGCGGCCACCGACGCGCTGGCGGAGCGGTCGTGACGCCGCCGGTGTACGACGTCGCCGTCATCGGTGGCGGCCCCGGCGGCTCCACCGTCGCCACCCATCTGGCCCGCGGCGGACTCAGCGTGGCGCTGTTCGAGCGAGAGACGTTCCCGCGCTTCAAGGTCGGCGAGTCGCTGGTGCCGGCCACCATGCTGCTGCTCGAGCGGCTGGGCGCGCTGGAGTCGGTCGCCAAGGGCGGGTTCCAGATCAAGCACGGCGCCACGTTCCTGGACCAGGAGACCGGCCTCGGCCACACCTTCTACTTCCTGCGGGGCATGCCGTGGCCGAACTGGACGTACAACGTTCCCCGGGCCGAGTTCGACACGATCCTGCTCGACCATTCGCGCAAGCAGGGCGTGGCCGTTCACCAGCCGGCGAGGGTCACGCGCGTGGGCTTCGACGCCGACGGCGTCGACCTGGAAGTCGAGACCGCGGGCGAGCGGGCCGGGTATCGGGCGCGTTTCCTGGTGGATGCCAGCGGGCGCGACGCCTTCGTGACGACGCGTCTGGGCCGGCGGCAGCGCGTTCCCAATCTGGGCAAGGTGGCGCTCTTCGCCCACTTCAAGGGCGCCGATCGGTTCCCGGGTGTCGAGGAAGGCAACATCCGGCTCTACCTGTTCGACGGCGGCTGGTTCTGGTGGATTCCGTTCACGAACGACGTCACCAGCGTCGGCGCCGTGCTCCACGCGCGCACGGTGCGCGAGCACGCCGGCGGCCCCGACGACCTGTTCGAGGCGATGGTGCGCCGTTGCGATGCCGTGCGGGAGCACCTGGGCCGCGCCGAGCGGGTGACGCCGATCCACCGCGTGGCGAACTTCGCCTACACCAGCGCCCCGGTCGTCGGCGACCGCTTCCTCGCCGTCGGCGACGCCGTCGCCTTCATCGACCCGATCTTCTCCAGCGGTGTCTTCATCGCCATGCGCTCGGGCGAGCTGGCCGCCGAGACGATCCTGGCCGCCTTCGCCGCCAACCGCTTCTCGGCGCGGCGCTTCGCGGCCTACGAGCGACGCGTGTGGCGCGGCATGGCTCCGTTCTTCAAGTTCATCCACAAGTACTACGAGCCGGCGTTCCTCGACCTCTTCCTGCAGCCCAACAACATCTTCGGCGCGGTCACCGCCGTCCTCAACGTCCTCTCCGGTGGCAGCTTCATCCGCATGCCCTTGCGCATCCGCGTCGCGCTCTCTCTCCTCTTCGGCCTCACCCGCCTCAACACCTGGCGCCGCCGCCGGGCGGGCAAACCGGTGGAGTCCAGACTCGAATGGTAGTGCGAGCCGAGCCGCCCCCTGGGCGGCGAGGCGAGCAGTGAGCAAGATCCTTCGCGGATACGCCTTCACGATTGCCGGGATCGCGGTCGGCGTGGCGGGAATCGTGGCGCTGGGCGCGATGGCCGAGCGGATCGTGCGGTTCATCGACGGCGGCGACCGCTTCGTCCTGGGGCAGATCTCGGTGGCCGGGCGCGGCATGGGCATGGGCGCCGGCTTCACCGCCGGCGGCATGCTGCCGGCCGCCAGCATCCGGGCGATCGCCGAGGTGCCCGGCGTTCAGGGCGTCCAGGCGCAGGTGATGCTGCCGCTCAACCCCTCCACCTCGCAGTTCATGACGCTGACCCAGGAGCTGATCCTCGGCGTCGACCTCTCCGTGCCGACTCCCAACCGCCACTACCCAGCGCTGCCCGTCTCGGAGGGGCGCAACCTCAAGGCGGGCGACCGCCGGGTGGTGGTGGTCGGCGCCTCCTTCGCGGCCTCGCACGGACTGCGCATCGGCGACCGGCTGCCGCTGGAGGGCGAACCCTTCGAGGTCGTCGGCGTGCTGCAGCGCACGATGACCGCGCCCGATCGCTTCGTGGTGATGCCGATCGAGGACGCGCGGCAACAGTGGATCGCCAAGGACCGGCTGCTGCGCACGGTCATCGCCTCTGGCGTCGCCGCGATCAACGCCGCCGACCTCAACACCGGAGCCGCCGTGGGCTGGCGTGACGGCGAGGACCCCGACGCGGTCGCGCACCGCATCGGCGAGCGCGTGGCGGGCGTCAACGTGCAGATCCCGAGCGAGCTGAGCCGACTGCTGCGCTCCTCCACCGCCTTCTTCTCGGCCCTCCTGGTCGGCATCGGGGCGCTGGCCTTCGTGATCGGGGGCCTGTCGCTGGCCAACACGGTGGCCGCCGCGGTCTTCGAGCGGATCCGCGATTTCGGCGTCAAGCGCGCGCTGGGCGCCACCGATCTGCAGCTGGGCGGCGAGGTGCTGGGTGAGGCGCTGGCGGTGACCCTCACGGGCGGGCTCGTCGGCGTGGCGCTGGCGATCGGGCTCGGGACCGCGGTGGACGGCTGGGCCGCGCGCACCGGCCAGCAGCTCTTCCTCTTCTCGGCGCGGCTGCTGACAGGGGCCCTCGTCTTCTCGGTGCTGCTGGGGGCGGCCGCGGCTGTCTACGCCACGCTGAGGGTCGTGCGGCTGTCGCCGGCCGAGGCGATCCGGCGCGGTGCTTGAGGCGCGGGGACTGGTCAAGTCGTACCGGGCACCGGCCGGCGCGCCGATCCGCGCGCTCGACGGCGTCGACCTCACCGTGGCGGCCGGGCGGCTGGCCGTCGTGCTGGGCGCCTCCGGCTCCGGCAAGAGTACCCTGCTGAACGTGGTGGGATTGCTCGAGGACGCGGACGCCGGCGAGGTGCGGATGGCCGGCGAGCGGGTGAGCGGGCGCGGACGCGCATCCGCCACCCGGGCGCGGGGCCGTTACGTCGGCTTCGTCTTCCAGTCGTTCCTGCTGCTGCCCTCGCTCACCGCGCTCGACAACGTACTGCTGGCCGATCGCTACGCGCGGCGACGGCGCGCCGAGGCGCGACGCCGGGCTCACGAGCTGCTCGCCCAGTTCGGCGTGGCCGAGCGAGCGAGCCATTATCCCGCCCAGCTCTCGGGCGGCGAGCAGCAGCGCGTGGCGTTCTGCCGCGCGGTGCTCAACGACCCGCCCCTGCTGCTGGCCGACGAGCCGACCGGTAACCTCGACGACGCCAACGGCCGCGTCATCCTCGACGCGCTGCGGGCGCGCGCGCGGGCGGGCGCCGCCGTGATCGTCGTCAGCCATCGCGCCGATGCCGTCGGCGGGGCCGACGCCGTGTACCGTATGGAGCACGG
>JBKOZA010000157.1:0-14316 GCA_046725675.1 Candidatus Methylomirabilota bacterium | reverse complement strand
GGCCGCCCGCTACTCGCTGGAGCTCCGCGTCAGCCTCGACGACCCCGACCGCGCGCGGAACGACGCCATCCGCGGCCGCGGCAGCTTCGACCGCGCCCTGCGCGCCATCCGTCGCCTGGAGGCGCGGGGGTTGCTCCCGATTCTCACCGCCACCGAGGTGGATCCCGCGCCGGGCGGCGAGACGCGCTACGACCGCCTGCGGCGGCTGCTCCTGGACGCCGGCGTGCGCAAGCCGCGGGTGAAGATCCTGCCGCTGTTCCCGGTCGGCCGCATGGCCGGCCACGGCGGCGGCACCGTCACGCCCGAGATGCTACAGAGCATCGACCCGGCGCGCCTGCAGTGCTCGAGCTCGCGCGCCGTCGCGGCCGGTGGTATCTACGCGTGCCCGATCCTGGCCGGTTTGCCCGAGGCGCGCATGCCCGCCTCGTCGCTGGCCGAGGCGCTGACACCCACGCCCCTGTCGCATCCGGCCTGCCTCGTCTGCTGGCAGACGGGCGCCAGCTGCCGAAATGCGTGAGATCACCGAGCCGCGATCGTTCCGTCGCATCGCCGTGTTCGGCGGCGTGTACAGCAACGCTCACGCGCTGGTCGCGACGCTCGCCGACGCGCGGGGGCGTGGCGCCGACGCGCTCTTCTGCCTCGGCGATCTCGGCGGTGTCGGGCCGCACCCGGACCGCGTGTTCCCGCTGCTCCACGACGCCGGCGTACGCGCCATCCAGGGCAACTACGACCTGGCCGTCGGCCAGGGACATCCGGACTGCGGGTGCGGTTACACCGATCCCCGCGACAATCACTTCGCGCGGATCAGCTACGCCTACACGCTGGCCCGCACCTCGACCGAGCACCGTCGCTGGATGACCGCGCTGCCCGGCCACCGGCGGCTCACGCTCGGCGACCATGCCACCGTGCTCTGCCACGGCTCGCCGCGGGGTGTCAGCGAGTTCCTGTGGGAATCGACCACGCCCGACGGCCTCGTCGCCCGGCTGCTCGGCGAGGTGCGCGCCGACGTCGTGTTGTGCACCCACAGCGGGATCAAGTGGCACCGCCGCCTGGCCGACGGTCGTCACCTCGTCAACGTCGGAGTCATCGGGCGTCCCGAGAACGACGGCACGCCGCGCGTGTGGTACACGCTGCTCACCGCCGAGCCCGGGCGCGATCTCGAGGTGGAGTTCGTGCCGATCACCTACGACCACGAGACGCTGGCCCGCGAGATGGAGGCCGAGGGGCTGCCGCCCGAGTTCGTCGAGACCGTGCGCACGGGCTGGTGGACGACGTGCCTGGAGGTGCTACCGGCCCGCGAGCGCGCCCGAGGGCGGTTCTGATGGCGCGGTGGCTGTCGGTCGTCATCCCCGCCCGCAACGACAGCGCTGCGCTGGCCCGCACACTCGATCACCTGCACCGGCTGCCCGGCATGGACGGCGCCGAAGTGGTGGTCGCCGCCGTCGGCGATCCCGCCGGCACCGCCCGCGCGGTCGACGGGCACGCGCGCCTGCTGCGGCCCGACGGCTCGACGCGAGCCGAGCTCATGAATGCCGGCGCCGCCGCCGCCCAGGGCGGGGTGTTGTTCTTCCTGCACGCCGACTCGTTCCCCCCGTCCGACGCACTGGCCCTCATCGCGCACGCCCTGGCCGATCCGCGGACGGTCGGCGGCGCCTTCGAGCACCGCTTCGCCGAGCCGGTGTGGAGTCTGCGCGCGATCACGCTGATCAACCGGGTCCGCTACCGCCTCACCCGCAACTACTACGGCGACCAGGGACAGTTCGTCCGCGCCGACGTCTTCCACGCGCTCGGTGGCTTCCGGGATCTGAGGCTGATGGAAGATCTGGACTTTGCCCAGCGTCTCAAGCGGCGTGGACGCAGCGTGCTGATCCGGACCCCGCTGGTCACCTCCGGGCGCAGGTTCCTCGCCCGGGGCCCCTGGCGAACGTTCTTCTTCATCGTGTGGCTGCTCGCGCGCTGGACGCTGGGGCTCGACACCGAACGCTACGCAGAGCGCTGGCGAGGCCCGGCCGATCGCACGCCGGGTGCGCCGTGGCCGGCTGCGCCCGACGGCGCCGCCGCGCCGCCACGCCCGCGATGATCCTGGTCACCGGCGCCACCGGCTTCATCGGCCGCGCGATCGTCGCCCGGTTACTGTCGGCGGGCGACTCCATGGCCGTGCTGGCGCGCGCCCGTGACGGCCTCGACGCCTCCACCCGCCTCGCGACGGTACTGGGCGACGCGGTGGGGCGAGGGGTCATCGAGATCGTCGAGGGCGACCTCACCGCGATCGACGACACGCTGGCGCCGTCCGACCTGCGCCGGCTGCGCGCGTGCGTCGACACCGTCATCCACTGCGCCGGGGACACGTCCTTCGCGCCCGACCGGCTGGCGCCGTACCGGGTCGGCCACGTCGACGGTCCGGTTACCCTGCTGCAGGCGCTGGCGGGCGGCCGGCTCGCCCGCTGGACCCACGTGTCCACCGCGTTCGTGTGCGGCGAGCGGACGGGGACGGTCCGGGAGTCCGAAGGGCACGTCGGTCAGCGCTTCCACAACGTCTACGAGCGGGTGAAGCTCGACGGCGAGACGGCCGTGCGCGCGGCCGGCCACGAGGCGGGGGTGGACGTCCGCGTGCTGCGACCCTCGATCGTGGTGGGCGCGGCGCCGACCACGGCCGGTGGCAATCCCTCCAACCTGTTCTTCGCGTTCGTCCGGCTGCTCGCCGCGCTGGCCCGATGGCCGGGCGGCGCCGACGTCCGCCTTCGCATCGAGGCGGCGCCGCGGGCCGGCTTCAACATCGTCCCGCTCGACTACGTGGCGGCGGCGACGATCGCGCTGGCCGGACATCCCGACGCTGCCGGCGGCACGTTCCACCTCGTCGTGCGCGACGTCCCGAGCCAGGCCGCGACGCTCGCGATGCTGCTCGACCGGCTACAGTTGCGCGGCGTCACGCTCCTCGATACCCTCACCGAGCCGCTCCTCGGTCCGTCGGCGCTGGAGCGCCGCGTCGCGCGGATGCTGGAGCCGTACCACCCCTACCTCACCCAGGACGTCCGCTTCGACGACGCCGGCGCCGCCGCGATCCTGCCACGGTGTGGCGTGGAGCCGGCCACGCTGGCGCCGGACGACGTCCGCCGTCTGGTGGACCTGGCCCTCGCCCCGGAGGCCGACGTCGGCAGCGTGGCCGCGTCGTCCCGGCGCGCGTGAGACGCTGGCTCGCGCTCGCGGTCGTCGTCGGCCTCGCCGCCGTCGGCCCCGGCGCCGGTCAGGCCCGCTCGCCCCTCGTGGGTCAGCTCAACGCCGTCGCGACGCGCTATCACGAGGATCCCGCCCGCCTGGACACGCTGCGCGAGGGGCTGGAGCAGGCGATCCGTGACGACCCCGACGCCGCGAACTTCACCGCGCTCTCGCGCGTGTGCTTCCTGTGGGGCGACGTGCGAGCCACGTCCGACGACGACAAGCTGGCCGCCTACGAGCGCGGCCGCGAGGCCGGCCGCCGCGCCGTCGAGCTCGATCCGCAGGGCTTCCTCGGGCACCTCTGGTACGCGGTCAATACCGCTCGGTGGGGACAGACGAAGGGAGTCGTGCGCTCGCTGTTCCTGTTGCCGACGGTCCGCGCGGAGATCCGAACGCTGCTCGAGCTGGCGCCGGACGTCGCCGCCGTTCACGCCCTGGCCGGTAACGTGGATCTCGAGGTCCCGGGCCCCCTCGGTGGCGACCTCGAGCGCGCCGAGGCGGCCTTCCGCACGGGCTTGCGGCTCGATCGGACCTTCACCGGCATCCGCGTCGGCCTCGCCAAGGTCCTCATCAAGAAGAACCAGGTTCCCGACGCGCGCCGCGAGCTGCAGGCGGTCCTGGAGGAGAAGGACCCGAGCAACCCGGCTGACTGGACGATGAAGGACGTGCCCGACGCGCGCCGACTGCTCGAGTCGATCGCCGCGCGGTGAGGGCGCTGGTCGACGCGCTCGTCCGCCGCTACGCGCGCGCCCAGGCCGGGGACGTGGCGCCGTGGGTCGTCGGCCGTCGTCTGCTCGACCTCGGCGCCGGCGAGGGCTACGCGACCGAGCTGCTTCGCGCCCCGACCCGTCTGGCCTGCGGGGTCGACGTCGGCCCCTTTCGCCGGGCCGCGATTGCCTACGTCGTCTACGACGGCGCCCACCTGCCCTTCGCCGACGGCGCCTTCGACACCACCCTGCTCCTGCTCGTCCTGCACCACTGCGAGAAGCCCGAGGCCGTGCTCGACGAGGCGGTGCGGGTGACGCGCCACCGGCTCATCGTGACGGAGTCCGTGTACCGCAATCGACTGGACCTCTTCTGGCTGCGTCTGCTCGACGCGCGGGTCAACCGGTTCCGCCACGGCGGGAGGATGCGGCACCCGACGAGCTTTCGCGCGCCAGCGGACTGGGAGGCGCTCTTCGCGTCCCGGGGACTGCAGGCGGTGGCGCGGCGCTGGCTCGGCTCGCGCGGGGAACGGCTCGTCCACCACCCCTGGCTGTGCGTGCTGACCCGCGGCACGGCCACCGCGCCTTGGCCGGACGGTCCCCCGGGATGACGGGCTCTACACCACTTCGTCCGTCCGCGCCGTCGTCTCGCCGAAGCGGCCGAGCGCGTAGGGCGGAAGGCCCGCATACACCTCACCCAGCCGGAGATTGATCTCCCGGTTGGCCAGGGCGAACAGGCTGCGGCCCTCGCGATCACCCTCCACCAGCAACGGGCCCAGGCGCTCCACCTCCAGCACCCACAGCGCCTGGGCGATGCCGAGCTCGCGCAGCCAGTGCACGTCGAGCACGCGCCTGATGCAGCGGCCGTAGGCGGCGCCCAGGCCGTAACCGACCGTCGTGAGGTAGACGGCGCCGTGGGGGACGAACCACTCGCGATAGGCCAGCTCGGTGAGGCCGGCCTTGCCGACGACGACCCGGGCTCCCGAGCGCTCGAACCAGCGCCCCATCGACTTGCCGAACCGGAAGCTGGCCGTCGCCGTGACCGCCTCGACGGCGTAGGTGCCGTCGGGCCGCACGCTGGCCGCCGGCGAGCAGTGGAAGTTCACGTTGGTCAGCGCGCGCACCGACTCCGGCAGCCCGTGCCCCTGGTCCACGACCTTGCGATAGACGCCCTCGCGCGCCGTGTAGAGGGCGCCGGTCAGGTAGACGACGTCGCCGAGCTCGAGGCGCTCGAGGTCGGCGTCGCTCACCGGCGTGGTGAGCGAGACCTCGCGCATCCGCACGTCGTCGAGCCGCTGGAGGCCGCGCGTCACTCGATGCCCTCGCGCCGGTAGTAGTCGGTGAACCAGCCGGGGTCGCCGCGGAACTCGACGCGTCCGTCGGCCTGCAAGCGCGCCGTCGCCCGCCGCGACGACAGGCAGAACTGGTGGATGCCGACCGGCATGCCGCCGGTATGGGTGAAGGCGACCTCGACGTGGGTGGCGACCACCAGCGAGGTTCCCGCGAAGCCCATGGCGCCGATGCCGACGTGATTGCCGAGCGCGGTCAGCTCGTCCTCGAGGGCGGCGATCGCGGGGTCGGGATTGCGGCTGCCGACCGCGCGCAGGCACGCCGCCTCCTTGCCGAGGCGCACGCACGTGTCCTTGGCGCCGCCGATGCCGACGCCCACGATGGCCGGCTGGCAGGCCAGCCCCCGCCTGCCGTGCTCGACGAGCGTGTCGACGTAGAAGCGCTTGAGGCCGCCGATGCCGTCGGCGGGGAACAGCATGCGGTAGTCGCTGCCGAACAGACCGCCCTTGTGGACGGTGGTGACGTCGATCCAGTCCGCACCCGGCTCGAACGCGTACGTGATCTCCGGCGCGTGGATGCCGACGTTGTTGTCGTGATCGACCCGGCTCAGCGGATGCACGCGGTTGGGCCGCAGGGGGATGGCCGCCGTCGCCTCGGCGGTGGCCCGTCGCAGCGCCCGCTCCAGCGCCACGAAGCCTCCCTCGACCGTGGCCTCGTTGCCCGCCCGCACGTAGTAGCGCGGCAGCCCCGTGTCCGCGCACATCGGCCGCCGCTCCGCCGTCGCGACCTCCCAGTTGCGCAGCATCTCGTCCAGCACGAACCGGGCGATGCGGTTGTCCTCGCGGTCGCGCGCGCGGCGGACGCCGTCGCGATAGTCGGCGGGGATGTCGATCGCGGCCCGCGCCGTCAGCTCGCGGGCCACGTCCTCGATCAGCTTGGCGGGGATGCCGGCCACGCCGCTAGGGCTGACGGAAGGCGAGCGCGATGAACTCCGGGAAGCGCTCCTCGAGCTCGGCGGCGACGGCGGCGCCGACGTCGCGGGCGGAGCCGGGGCGTTCGCCGTCGGTGGCGGCCCAGTGCTCGAGGTAGGCATCCTCGTCGTGCGCCCCCGTCTGCATGGCCAGCGAGTCGATGAGCGACTGGAACCGCTCGGAAAGCGGCAGCGTGACCTGGTCGGCGCCGTCGCGCGCCTCGACCGAGGCCGGGATGTCCTTCCACTGGATGATGCGGTAGGTGGCCATCAGCGCGTTCCGCCCATGAACTGCGCGAGCAGCGCGATGCGGTCGCGGGGCCCGACCGGCGAGTCCAGTGTGTGGTCGATGCCGAGCACGGCGTCGTTGACGAGCACCTCGATGTGCTCGCCGAGGCCGTCGCCGTGCCAGAGCGCCTCGGCCAGGTCCGGGTAACGCGCGCTGAGGCCGCGCAGGACGCTGCGCACGGTCGCCCCGTCGACGAAGGGCTCGTCGAAGACGCGCCGGCTGCCGCCGTCGCCCCCGACGAAGCGGGTGGGCCAGCCGACCAGCTCGACCGGCACCGAGGTGAGCGTCGTCATGCGCCTCCGGCGCGGCGCTCCTTGTCCTGCAGGAACTCGCCGCGGTTGCGCAGCCGCTTGACCAGCTCGCCGTAGGACTGGGTGCGGATGATGCGGTCGAACTGGGCGCGATAGTTGGCGATGAGGCTGATGTTCTCGATCGTCACGTCGTAGAGCAGCCAGCGGTCCGCCTTCTTGTGCATGCGACCCTCGACCGGCACGTCCGTCCCCTGCTTGGTGGTGACGCGCGCGCGGACCACGGCGCTGTCACCGTCGACGCGCTCGTCGGTGAAGCGCAGGCGCTCGCCGCCGTAGAGGTCGATCTTGGCGATGTACGTCTGCTCGAGCAGGTCCGCGAAGAGCTGCACGAACTCCTCGCGCTCGGTGGGCGTCCGCTGCTGCCAGTGGGGGCCGAGCGCGCGCCGCGCCGTCTCCTGCACGTCGAAGGCCTCGGCGGCCAGCTTGCGGACCGCCGCCCGGCGCTCGGGCCGCCGCTCGTCGGTCTTGAGCGCCGGATCGTCGAGCACCTTCTGCACGGCCTCCGTGTACTCGCGCAACGTCTCGGTCGGCGACGCGGCCCACGCCGGGCCGACGAGACCGAGCAGGAGCGCGAGCGTGACAAGAATCCTGGCGGTCCTCATCCGTGGAGCTCCTTCCGGGCCTGAGTATACCGTGCACCGCCGGTCCGGCCGTCGATCTGCCCGCCCGGCGCGCGACTTCAGGAGGGGACTTCGCGAGCTACCGAACGAGACCCTTCAGGTGGCCGAGCACTTCCAGCTCGAACAGCTCCAGGCTCTGCCCGAAGGTGTCGCGGAAGTTGGCGTGGCGGTCCTGCTTGCGCTCGAAGGACCGGAAGTAGGCGACGACGCGTGGAAAGCCGTCGCGCGTGATGAGGTAGTCGGCCATCAGGAAGGCGAGCTGGTAGGTCGGCAGCGACCCCTCGCGCAGGTGGCGCACGGTGAACCCGCGCGGGTTGCCGAGCGTCTCCAGATCCAGCCGCGCCGCGACGAGCGCGGCGTGGTTGCGGATGCCGGCTGTCGCCAGCGTGCGCCGGTGCGTCACCGTGTCGAGCCCGAGGCGCTCGAGCACGTTGAAGGCGACCCATTCCGCCATGCCCTCCGCCAGCCATTGCTCGGCGCGGCCCTCGCCCTGGGCCAGCTCGATCTGGCTGACGTGGGCCAGCTCGTGGGCGATGAGACGGAACCACTCGCGGCCGCGCGCGGTACCGCCCTCGTCGTTCAGCAGGAGCAGGCGCCGCTTGCCGATGCCGACCGCGAATTCCGACAGCTCGGCCGCGCGCACGGGCGACACGTTGCCATCGATGACGAGGCCGCGCTCGAATCCTTCGCGGCCGGAGTACACGTAGGCGGTGAACGCGGGTGGCATCGGCAGCTTGAGATCGCGCACCAGGATCGCCGAGATCCCGCGGATGGCGGCGTCGTTGGACGCCAGCTGCGAGCTGTCGTGCGGCGCGATCATGACGGCGGGATCGATCGTGAATGGCAGGACGACCCGTCCGCTGCCGCAGCCGGCGAACGAGGTCAGTGACACGAGGAGCGCGGCGGTCAGCCGCTGTGAAACCGATTTCATTGGGCCACCGCGATTTTGTCACGTTCGGCCCTCGCGAAGGAAGAGTTTTTCCCTGACCGGGCGGTGTGAAACTTACAATTTGGGCCCGACGGCTCCGTGAGCCGGCGGGCGTCGGCCCGCAGGGCAGCCTCGGGGTAGGCCCCCTGGTAGCGGCCGCTGCTCCCGTGGCGCCGGACGTAGACGAAGCTGGCGGTGACCGGCCTCGCGGGCCGGGAGGCCGGATAGAACCGCGGGCGCCAGTGGGGATGGACGTAGCCACTCGTCCCGAGGAACAGTCGGCCCCGAATGGGGCCTCAGGCGACCTCCTCGCGCGTCAGCTCCGGCCTGACGCGAACGTACTGAAGCACCAGGTCACGGGTCTCGACTAGGCTCGTGCCAACCGCGTCGGCGCCGGCCGCCACGAGCGACTGACGATCGGCCTCGACCTCGTCGCCGACGCCCCACCGCCCGACGACGAGCCGCACGGCCGGCATGCTGGTGCGCAAGCGCTTGCAAAGGAACCGCGCGGGGGCGAGGCCGCCCGGGGCGAGCGCGCTGATCAGGACAATGTCGCCGCCGTGCGCCTGGACGGCCCGCACCACCTCGGCGGAGAGCAGCTCGGGCGAGGCGACGTCGAGCGCGATCTTCGAGGGCGCGAGCAGATCGCGCAGCATGCGCAGGGCCAGGGCGTCGGCCTCGCTGCGAGCGGCGGCCCCGAAGACGCGCGCGTCGTACGTCACGGCCTCCTCCGCCGGCGACTCCAGCTGCTCCAGGATCTCCCGGACGCCGGCCACGACGGAGCGCTCCTCCTCGCCGTCGATGCGGCCGCGTCGGTGATCGCGGCCGGCCAGCACGAGGGTGGGCAGCAGGACGTCGTCGTACACCCGCTCCCGCGGCTGCTTCGCCAGCGCGCGCTCGACGATGTCGCTGGCGTCGTCCCGGTCGTCGGCGAGCAGACGCTGGTAGACCGCGATGTCGGTGGACACGGCCGGCTCGTTGCCCATGAGGACCCACAGGAACTCCAGCTCGGGGACGGACTTCGCCAGCACGACGATGCACACGGTGAGCGGCGTGGCCAGCACCAGCCCGACGGGCCCCCAGATCCACGTCCAGAACGCCATCGCGACCAGCAGCCCGACCTCGGACACGCCGGCGCTGCGGGCGTACAGCAGGACCTCGAGCACGCCGCTGATGAACAGCTCGAGGAGGGCGAACAGGCCGATCACCAGCAACACGTGCCGCCAGCCGGGAAACACGGCCATGGCGACGGCGGCCGGCATGCTGGCGCCGATCCAGATGCCCACGTAGGGCACGAACCGCAGCGCGCCGGCCAGGAAGCCGAACAACACCGCGTAGGGAACCCCGATCAGGTAGAGACCGCAGGCGGCCAGCGTGCCGAACGAGGTGTTGACGAAGGATTGCTGGAGCAGGTAACTCGTCACTCGCTCGCCGGCCTCGTCCATCGCGCGCGTGGTCAGGGCCAGCCGGCCGAACCCGATCAGGCGGAGGAGCCGGTTGCGCATCTCCTCGCGCGCCAGGAGCATGAACGGCACCAGCAGCACCACCAGTCCCGCCCGACCCAGCGGCTCGAGCCACGGGGTCACCAGCTGGGCCAGGTTGCGCAGCGGATTGGTGTCGTCCCACACGATGACCACCGGCGTCGGTTGAGGCGATTTCGCGCTGGCCCGGCCCCGGGCCGCCTCCCGCTCCGCCTCCCCCACCGCCGTCTGCACCGTCTCCGTCACGCGCGCGAAGCCCGTGGAGCGGCCGAGCAGACGGATGTCGGCGATCTTCTGCTTGATGTTGCTCTGGTACTTCGGCAGCTCCTCGCTGAGGCTCACGGCCTGCGTGACCAGCACGACCCCGACGCCGGCCACCGCGGTCAGCGCCAGCACCACCACGACGAGCACGGCCACCACGCGGGGGACGCGCCGCCGCTGCAGCGCGGTGACCAGCGGCGAGAGCAGAAACGTGATCAGGACGGCCAGCGCGATCGGCATCAGGACGATCTGGGCCCAGTACAGGCAGGCGACCACCAGCACGACGGCCAGTAGCCGTTGCAGCGGTCCGAGGGCGTTCGCGCTCATCGAGCCCCTGCGCTTGCACGTCACGCGCCAGGGTCCGTATAGTGCGGGTCTCATGGATCTCGTGGCCCGCCACGCCGACGCCCATCCGGACAAGCCGGCGCTGATCCAGGGCGAGCGCCGGCTCTCCTGGCGCGAGTACTGCGAGTGGCGCAACCGGCTCGCCCACGCCCTGGCCGACCTCGGCCTGGCCGCCGGCGAGCACGTGGTGCTCTACGCGCACAACGCGCTCGAGGTGGTGCTGGCGTCGGCCGCTGCCCGTGCGCTCGGCCTGATTCCGGTGCCGATGAATCATCGCCTTACCGCCGACGAGGTGGTCTACATCCTCGACGACTCCGACGCGGTGGCCATCTTCGTTGGCGATGCCTTCGTGCCCATGCTCGAGCGCGTCCGCGAGCGCGTGCCCGGCTTGCGCCACGCGATCCTGCTGGGCGCCGAGCGACGGCCGTGGGCGCGGAACCTGGACGACCTCGTCGCGGCCGGTCGGCCCGACCCGATCGCAGCCCCGCCCGGTCTCGGCGGCTCGATGATCTACACCGCCGGCACCACCGGGCGGCCCAAGGGCGCGCGGCGGCGCGCCACCGACCCGGCCACGGTGCTGCCGCGCCTGACCGCGCTCAACTGCGTGGCGCCCGCCGACGTGCACCTGGTAGCGGGACCGCTCTACCACTCGGCGCCGGCCGGCTTCGCGCTCTACGCGCACATGCTGGGGCAGAGCGTGGTCGTCATGCCGAGGTTCGACGCCGAGGAGGCGCTGCACACGATCGAGCGCCATCGCTGCACGACCACGTTCATGGCGCCGACCCTGCTCAAGCGCCTGGTCGACCTGCCGGCGGCCACTCGTGCCCGTTACGACGTGTCCTCGATGCGCTCGATCGTGGTGGCGGCCGCCCCGTGCCCGATGCGCGTGAAGGAGGCGATCCTGGCCTGGTTCGGGCCCGTGCTCTACGAGTTCTACGGCTCGACCGAGCTGGGCGTGAACACCGTGCTGGACCCCCGCGACATGCTGCGCAAGCCGCGCTCGTGCGGGCGGGCCGCGCCCGGCATCGAGCTGGCGGTGCTGGACGACGGCGGCCGCCCGGTGCCGGCCGGCCAGGCGGGCGAGCTGCACGTGCGGCGCGACCCGGGGATGTTCGACGGCTACTACAAGAACGTGGCGGCCACGCGCGAGACCGAGCGTGGCGACTGGCTCAGCGTCGGCGACGTGGCGTGGATGGACGAGGAGGGCTTCGTGTACATCTGCGACCGCAAGCGCGACATGATCATCTCCGGCGGGGTCAACATCTACCCGGCCGAGATCGAGGACGTCCTGCACCGCCATCCCGCCGTGGAGGACGTGGCCGTGTTCGGCGTTCCCGATCCCGAGTGGGGGGAGCGCGTCCACGCCGCCATCCAGCGCCGGTCCGGCGCCGAGCTGGCCGCCGACGAGGTCATCGCCTTCTGTCGGCAGCGCCTGGCCGACTACAAGGCGCCGCGGGAAGTCTCGTTCCACGACGACTTCCCGCGCGACACCGCCGGCAAGCTCGTCAAGCGCCTGCTCCGCGAGCCGTACTGGGCGGGACAGGCGACGCGCGTGTAGCCGGGCGGAGCGACGCGCCGGCGCGCCCGCGCCGGGCCCCTACCGGGACACGAACACCGCCAGCGAGCGCGACTCCATCTCGTAGGTGTGGCCCCCGCGCAGGACGCGCCCGCGCCGCCCCAGCTCCGCGGCGCGGGTGTCGAGGACCGGCTGCCAGCGCACGCCGCTCCGGTGAGCGGGGAGCACGAAGGGCAGCGGCTCCCAGAAGCCGTTGACCAGGATCAGGAACGTGTCGTCGACGATCCGCTCGCCCCGGGCGTCGCCCTCCTCGATGGCGTCGCCGGCCAGGCGCAGGCCGAAGGCCCGCGTGCCCGGGTTCTGCCAGTCGGTCTCGGTCATCTCGTGTCCGTCGGGACGGAACCACGTGAGGTCCTTGACGTCGGAGTAGATCGCCCGGCCGTAGAAGAACTGCCGGCGACGGAGCACCGGATGCCCGCGTCGCAGGGCGATCAGCTGGCGCGTGAAGGCCAGCAGCTGGCGGCGGCGGCCGTCGAGCTTCCAGTCGTACCAGGAGATCTCGTTGTCCTGGCAGTAGGCGTTGTTGTTGCCGCGCTGGGTGCGGCCGATCTCGTCGCCGCCGCTCAGCATCGGCACGCCCTGCGACAGCAGCAGCGTGGCCAGGAAGTTGCGCTTCTGCCGCTCGCGCAGCGCCACGATCTTGACGTCGTCGGTCGGCCCCTCGACACCACAGTTCCAGGACAGGTTGTGGTCGTGGCCGTCGCGGTTGTCCTCGCCGTTGGCCTCGTTGTGCTTGTCGTTGTAGGAGACGAGGTCCTCGAGCGTGAACCCGTCGTGGGCGGTGACGAAGTTGATCGAGGCGTAGGGCCGCCGGCCGCCGCGGCCGTACAGGTCGCTGGACCCGGTGAGGCGATGCCCCATGCTGCCCGTCTGGCCCTCGTCACCCTTCCCGAACGCGCGCACGGTGTCGCGATAGATCCCGTTCCACTCCGCCCACTTCTCGGGGAAGTTGCCGACCTGATAGCCCCCCTCGCCGAGGTCCCACGGCTCGGCGATGAGCTTGACCTGCGAGATCACCGGGTCCTGGTGAATGATGTCGAAGAACGAGCCGAGCCGGTCGACGTCGCTCAACTCGCGGGCCAGCGCCGAGGCCAGATCGAACCGGAAACCGTCGACGCGCATCTCCTGGATCCAGTAGCGCAGGCTGTCCATGATGAGCTGCAGCGTCCGCGGATGGGTCATGTTGAGGGTGTTGCCGCAGCCGGTGAAGTCCGTGTAGTAGCGGGGGTCGTCGGCCAGCCGGTAGTAGGCGGCGTTGTCGAGGCCGCGGAAGCAGAGCGTGGGGCCGAGGTGGTTGCCCTCGGCGGTGTGGTTGTAGACGACGTCGAGGATGACCTCGATGCCCTCGTCGTGAAGGACCTTGACCATCGTCTTGAACTCGTGGACCTGGGCCCCGGACTCGCGCGTGGACGCGTAGCGAACGTCGGGGGCGAAGAAGCCGATCGAGTTGTAGCCCCAGTAGTCGGTGAGGCCGCGGTCGATCAGGTGCTTGTCGACGACGCTGTGGTGGATCGGCATCAGCTCGACGGCCGTCACGCCGAGGCTGCGCAGGTGGGCGAGGACGGCCGGCGACGCCAGGCCGGCGTAGGTGCCGCGCACGTCCTTGGGCACGTCGGGATGCCGGGCCGTGAAGCCCTTGACGTGCGTCTCGTAGATCACCGTCTCGCCCCACGGGGTGCGCGGCGGCCGGTCGTTCCCCCAGGTGAACGCGGTGTCGACGACGACCGACTTCGGCACCCCCGGCGCGCTGTCCCGGCCGTCCGGCGCCAGATCGGCGTCGGGATGGCCGACCTGATAGCCGAACAGCGCGTCGCTCCACTGGACGATGCCGTCGATCGCGCGCGCGTAGGGGTCGAGCAGGAGCTTGGCGGCGTTGAACCGGTGCCCCGCGGCGGGATCCCAGGGCCCCTGGATCCGGTACCCATAGCGCAGGCCGGGCCGGGCTTCCGGCAGGTAGACGTGCCACACGTGCTCGGTCTGCTCGGTGATTGGCACCCGCGTCTCGCGGGCCCCGTCGAACAAGCACAGCTCGACCGCCTGCGCGTTCTCGGAGAACACGGCGAAGTTGACCCCCGACCCGTCCCACGTGGCCCCCAACGGATAGGGCCGCCCCATCCACCGCCGCACCGGCACGGACCACGGTCGAGGAGTCACAGCCCGTGGATCAAGCGAACGCGATGCCAGTGGTCCGACGCCCTCCGCGGCCGACGCCGATGCGCGGGCTAGTTCAGGCGGCCGCGGAGGGAGTGCAGGGCTTTGGCGGCCCCTTGATCGCTGGGAGCGACGCGGACGGCGGCCTCGAACTCGTGCAGGGCATCCCACCAT
>JBKOZA010000156.1:0-3568 GCA_046725675.1 Candidatus Methylomirabilota bacterium | reverse complement strand
CGCGCAGAGCGCGGCGGCGGTCGCGATACCCGAGCCGGACGACGATCCTCCGGGATCGTGCTCCACGTTCCACGGGTTGCACGGCTGGCCGAAGGGAAACTCGCGGGTGCCGCCCAGGGCGAACTCGGTCAGGTTGAGCTTGCCCAGCAGCACGGCGCCGGCGGCGCGCAGTCGCGCCACCACCGTGGCGTCGGCCACCGCCGGAGCAGCCTTCGGCACCCGCGAGCCCATCGTGGTCGGGAGGCCCTTGACGTCGAACTGATCCTTCACCGCGAAGGGCACGCCGTGCAGCGGACCGCACGGCTGGCCGGCCATCAGGGCCGCCTCGGCCTGCCGGGCCGCGGCGAGCGCCTCGTCGCGGCTCACGGCGATGTACGCGCGGAGCCGCCCGTCCAGGCGATCGATCCGCTCGAGATAGAGCCGCACCAGCTCGACCGGCGACGCCTGTTTGGTACGAACCAGGCCTGCGAGCTCGATCGCGCTGCGAAACGCGAGATCCTCGCCGCTCATCTCAGTCGGTGTCGGGCGCGACCGGCAGCGGCTCGACGGTCTCCAGCGGTAGCCCCGCCAGCGGCGCCAGCGCCTCGACGAAGGCGTTCACGCGATGGGTGACCTCGGCGACATCGTCGTCGCTCATCGGCAAGCCACCGGCGGCGGCGAGCGCACGGACCTGCTCGGGAGTCAGCTCGGTCATCGTGCCGCGACTATACCGCACACGTCGGGCCGCGAGCTCGGTGGCTCGCGTCCGGCCCGCACCCACCCCCTCGTTGACTCGGCGGCGGAGCGCTCCTATAGTCTGGCCACCCCCGCAACACGGTCAGCGGCGACACTTTCCAGAGGCGCTCCGCAGGAGAAAGGAGAAGAGCCATGGAGACCTACATCATGCTGACCAAGCTCACGGACGAGGGGCGGAAGACGCTGAAGCAGAACCCCAACCGCACCAGGGAGGTCAACAAAGAGGTCGAAGGGATGGGCGGCAAGATCGTCGCGCAGTACGCGGTTCTCGGCCCGTACGACTACGTCAACGTCGTCGAGGCGCCGGACAACAGGACCATCGCGAAGATCTCCATGGAGCTGGGATCACGGGGGACCATGGAGATCATGACGTTGGCGGCGGTGAACTTTTAACGTTCGGTGAGGGGCTGCCGGCGGGAGGCCGCGATCGCCTCCCGCCGACACTTCCCCGCCCCTAGAGCATCCCGCTCTCGAGGCATCCCGCGAGCTTACGCGGGCTGAAGCGTGGCGCCGCTCGATTCCGCCGCCGGCACGGCCGCGGAACTTCCGGAGAGCAGGCCGGTCTAACGCGGCATGAACACGCTGGCCGCGCCGCCCGCGCAGATCGTGCTGGCCTCCGGCGCCACGCCGCCACGCCCCCGGCCTCGCTGGGACCCGCGGCTCTACCAGATCGCCACGCTCGGCGGCCTCCTCGGCTACGGCATGCTCGCCCTCGGCCTCGACGTGAAACCGGCAACGGTGGTCGTGCTCCTGGCCAGCGTGCTCGGCGTCCAGCTCATCGGCGCGCGCGCCGCCGGCGGCCGTTTCGATCCCTGGAGCGCGCTCATCTCCGGGCTGTCGCTGTGCCTGCTCCTGCGCACCGACACCCTGGCGCTGGCGGTGGTCGCGGCCGGGCTCGCCATCGCCTCCAAGTTCCTCGTACGCGTGCGGGGCAAGCACGTGTTCAACCCCACCAATGGCGCCATCGTGGCGATGCTCCTGCTCACCGACGGTGTCTGGGTCTCCCCCGGCCAGTGGGGCAACGCGGCGGTCTTCGCGTTCCTCCTCGCCGCGGCCGGCGGCCTGGTGGTGAACCGGGCGGCCCGTGCCGACGTCACCTGGACCTTCCTGGCCTCGCACGCCGCGCTCACGCTCGGGCGGGCGCTGTGGCTCGGCGATCCGCTCGCCATCCCGCTGCATCGGCTGTCGAATGGCGCGCTCGTCCTGTTCGCGTTCTTCATGATCTCCGACCCGCGCACCACGCCGGACTCCCGGGCCGGCCGCCTCGTCTTCGCCGTCCTGGTCGCCGCCGGGGCCTACGTCGTCCAGTTCCGCCTGTTCCAGACCAACCCGTTGCTGTGGTCGCTGGCCGTCTGCTCGCTGGCCGTTCCCCTGATCGATCGCCTGCTGCCCGGCGGCCGATACGACTGGAAGGCGCCCGGTATCGGGCGTGCACGAGAGAGGAGCCTGTCATGAGATCACTCGCCGTCGCAGTCGCCGCCCTGCTCGCCGTCGTCCTCGCACCGCCGCGGGCGTCGGCTTTCTGTGGCTTCTACGTCGCCAAGGCCGACGCCAGGCTCTTCAACCAGGCCTCGCAGGTCGTGCTCGTCCGCCACGAGGACAAGACGGTGATCACGATGGCCAACGACTTCCGGGGCGATCCCAAGGAGTTCGCGCTGGTGGTGCCGGTGCCGACGGTCCTCGAGAAGGGCCAGATCCGCGTCGGCGACCGCGTGCTCATCGAGCGCCTCGACGCCTACACGGCCCCGCGGCTGGTGGAGTACTTCGACCCCGATCCCTGCGCGCGGCCGCGGGCGGTGGAGGCGCCGGCCTCGGGCGCCCTGCTCTCGATGCGCAAGGATCAGGCTGCGGAGCGCGCCCGCAGCCTCGGCGTCACCATCGAGGCGCAGTACACCGTCGGCGAGTACGACATCCTCATCCTGTCCGCCCGCGAGAGCGCGGGCCTGGAGACGTGGCTGCGCGACAACGGCTACCGGCTGCCCGACGGCGCCGCGCCCGTGCTCGGCAGCTACCTCAAGCAGGGGATGAAGTTCTTCGTCGGCCGCGTCAACCTGAAAGAGCAGGCCCGGCTCGGCTTCACGTATCTGCGGCCGCTGCAGATCGCCTTCGAGTCGCCGAAGTTCATGCTGCCCATTCGCCTCGGCACCGTGAACGCCGACGGGGCCCAGGAGCTGTTCGTCTTCGCCCTCACCCGCCGGGGCCGGGTGGAGACGACCAACTACCGCACCGTCCGGCTGCCGACCGGCATGGACCTGCCGCCCTACGTCAAGGAGGAGTTCCCCAATTTCTACCGCGCGATGTTCGCCGAGCAGGTGCGCCGCGAGGACATGCGCGCGGTGTTCCTCGAGTACGCGTGGGACATGAGCTGGTGCGACCCGTGCGCGGCCGATCCGCTGTCACCGGAGGAGTTGCGCAAGCTGGGGGTGTTCTGGCTGGCGGACGACGGGGGGCGTGGGCGGCCGCGCGAGCCGATGCCGGTGGACACCTTCGTCACACGGCTGCACGTCCGCTACGACGCCGCCCACTTCCCGGACGACCTGGTGTTCCAGGAGACGGCCGACCGCACGAACTTCCAGGGCCGCTACGTGCTCCGTCACGCCTTCCGGGGCGAGACGTCGTGCGAGGCCGGCCGGCGCTATCGCGAGACGCTGCGCGCCCGCGCCGAGCAGGAGGCGGCGACGCTGGCGTCGCTGACCGGCTGGCCGATCGAGGACATTCGCCGCCGCCTCGGCCCCGGGGCCGCCGAGGCCAGGCCCGACGGCCGGCGGTGGTGGCAACGCCTGTTCGCCGAGTAGCGGCTCGTCGGCCAGACGGCGTCCGATCGAGGTCAGGA
>JBKOZA010000155.1:0-16623 GCA_046725675.1 Candidatus Methylomirabilota bacterium | reverse complement strand
GCGCCCCGGCGCCGCCCGTCACCGAGACGGCGGCGGCACCGCTGCGGATCGCGATCGAGCGCGTGGCGCTCGCCAAGGCGCGTTTCGCGTTCCGCGACGAGGCGGTCTCGCCGGTGACGACGCTCACCGCGACCGACATCGGCGCCACGGTGACGAACCTTGCGTGGCCGGGGAGCACTCCGCTCGCGCTCGAGGTCGCCTTCGGGCTGCCGACGGCGGGGCGCTTGACCGTGAAGGGCACCGCCACGCTGGCGCCGTTCACGGCCGACGTCACCACGTCGCTGCGCAATGGTGTCATCGAGCCCTTTCAGCCCTACATCCCCATCAAGGCTCGTCTGGGTGGCCGCTTCAACGGCGACAGCCGCTCGCGCGTCGTGGTGGACGCGGCCGGGCGGGTGACGGCGACGTCGAAGGGCACCAGCTGGATCGAGGGGCTCGAAATGCGCAACCCCGCCGACAACTCGACGCCGCTGAAAATCCAGCGGTTCGAGCTGGCCGGCATCGACTTCGGCTGGCCCACGCACGCGCGCGTGGCCACCGTCACCGTACGTCGCCCGAATGTGCGCATCGAGCGCGACGCCAGCGGCGCCATCCGCCTGCGGGAGCTCTTCGAGGTCCAACAGACAGGGGCGACGCCGGCGCCCGCCCCTCCGGCGCCGACGAAGCCGACCAAGCCGGCCAAGCCGACCAAGCCGACCAAGCCGGCGGCGACCAAGGCGCCCAAGTCCGACCCGGTGCCGCCCGACGTGCAGGCCAAGGGCGGCGCCGTCGGCTTCCCCCTCGACATCGGCGTCTTCGTGCTCGAGGACGGCTACCTCCAGTTCCTCGACCGCACGGTGCAGCCGGCGTTCTCGGAGACCCTCTCGCGCCTGGCGATCAGGATCGAAGGGCTCTCCAGCACCCCCGGACGCATGGCGAAGCTGACGACCCAGGCGATCGTCGGGGGCGACGCCGCCCTCGACGTCCAGGGCGAGCTGGCGCCGCTGGGGGAGCTGTTCGCCGACATCCGGGGCGAGCTGCGCGACTTCACGCTGGCCCGCGTGAACCCCTACGCCGACAGCTTCGTGTCGTGGATCGTCGACCGCGGCAAGCTCGGCGTGCGCTTCCACTACCGCGTGGAGCGCGGTCAGCTCGAGGCCTCGAACGAGATCGTCATCGACGACATCCACGTGGCCCCGTCGCGGCAGGAGGACGAGGTCAAGAAGCGCATCGGGCTGCCGCTGGGCCTCATCGTGGCGCTCATCACCGACGCCAACAACGACCTGAAGATCAACCTGCCGATGTCCGGCCCCCTGGCGACGTGGAAGGCCGACCTCGGCGACGCCATCTGGACCGTGGTGAAGAACGTGGTCGTCAACATCGCCGCCGCGCCGTTCCGCGCCATCGGCCGGATGTTCACCAGCGGCGACAACAAGGTGGAATCGCTGAGCATCGAGCCGATCACCTTCCCCGCCGGCGGTGACGTGATCGCGGGCGGCATGGAGCAGCACCTGACCAAGGTCGCGGACTTCCTGCGCCGCGCCCCGGCCATCCGCCTGTCGCTGACGCCGTTCGCCAGCTCGGCCGACCTGGACAACCTCAAGGGTCAGGAGCTGACGGCGCGTCTGCAGGCAGTCCAGCGCGAGAAGAAGCTGCCGGACTTCGCCGCCGCCGTCGCCGCCGAGTTCAAGACGCGCTTCCCCACCCCGCCCGGCACTCCCCCACCCGCGCCCGACGCCCAGCTCGCTCGCCTGCGCGAGGCCGAGCCGCTGCCGGACTCGAAGGTGACGGAGCTGCTCCAGCGACGGGTCAACGCAGTCCGCGAGGGGCTGGTGAAGGACCAGGGGATTCCCGAGGGCCGCGTGCGCGCCTCGGAGCCGAAGGAGACCAAGGCCACCGATACCTCCGGCCGCGTGGAGTTCAGTATCGGTCAATGAGCGCGGGCCGGGGCCGCGCGTCAAGCACCGGGCCGGCCGCCCGAGGCGCTCGCCTCAGGCCGTCTTCAGCTCGATCTCGACGAAGACGAACTCGAACGCGTTGGCGTTGCGCACGTCGTGCTCGATGCCCGCCGGCCGGAAGTACGAGACGCCGGTGACCAGCTCGGCCACGCCGTCGCCGGCCGGGCCCGTGGTGGCCAGGCGTCCGGTCGTCAGCGGCACGACGACGTACGCATAGTCGTGGCGGTGGAATCCCGTCGTCGCCCCCGGCGCGAAGCGCCACTGGGTCACGCGCAACTGCTCGTTGTCGATCTGTACCGTGGGGACGGCTCGCGGGGCGGCGCTCACGGTGGGATGATACCGGGGCCGATCCCAGAGAGGAAGGTGCGTCATGAGTGAGCACGAGCGGTCGATGCCGGGCGAGATCCACGGCGACGCGGGCGACGTCGTCGCCGGGGCCGTCACGATCCGGCAGGGTGGCGCGCGCTCGGTGCGCGCGCGCGAGATCTCCATCCACCAGGGCGGGGCCGGCCGCGCGCAGGCCGAGCAGATCTCCATCACCCAGGGCGGCATTGGGCTCGCGCGCACGGACTCCGCGCAGGTGACCGCCGGCGCCGTCGCGGTGGTCGTCGCCTCCGGCGAGGTGGAGCTCAAGGCCTCCGCCGCCAAGCTCGTCCTCTCGCGTGACGAGATCGACATGGAGCACTCCGCCGCCGTCGTGGCGGCCGCTCCTCGCGTCGAGATCAGCGACAGCGCCGTCGGCGTCCTCCTCGCCCGTCGCGTCGACGCGCGCAACGTGCGCGTGATGTTTGGCCTGCGAGAAGCGGTGGCCTTCGGCGCCGCCGCCGGCGCCGCCTTCTGGCTGCTCAACCTCTGGCGCCGCCGCTGATCAGGCCTCCAGCAGCTCGGCCAGGTCCGCGTGGATCGCCGCCCGGGCCCGCCGCGCGTGAGCGGCCCCGTAGCGTTCGAGCAGGCCCTGGCAGAGCAGCGGCAGCGCGATGGTCACGTCGGCGAAGAGCATGACGTTGGCGCCGTCGGCGGCCTCTTTGCCCCACGAGATGCACTCGCTGGCGACCGAGGCTCCGCCGAGGCCGCCGAACACCGCGTTGTCGGTCGTGATCTGGATGGCGGCCAGGTGCGGGCTCGGCTTCGCCTCGCCGCGAATCGCCTTCACGCTGGTCGCGGTGATCTGGAGAAAATCCTTGGGGACACCTCCGCCGAGGAACACCGCCGAGGTGCCCGGCCCCGGCGGCATGTAGCGCGCCATGATCCGCAGCGCGACGTCGTAGTCGGCGAAGAAGTCCACCACCGGGCCCTTGTCGCGCGCGGTGCGGTAGCCCTCGGCCAGCGGCCCGTCGGGCGCGGCCGGCACGAACAGGGGCACCCGGTGACGGAAGCACGTGGCGGCGACGGTGGCGCCCAGGCTCTGCCCGTCGAGCCAGCGCCCGAACTCGTGCATGAAGCGCACGCCCGACAGCGCCGCGCCCGGCCACCGCTTGGCCAGGTCCTCGAAGAACCCGCGCGTGAAGTCCTCCATCGCGTCGTAGTCGTCGCTGCTGACGACGTGATCGTAGAAGCGGTAGAAGCCCTGCCGCCACAGCGTCTCGTCGTCCACGCGCTCGGGCTCGACCTGGAGGAAGCGCGCGCCGAGTGGCTCGAGGAGATCCTCGGTGACGTTGGCCGAGGTGGAAGCGACGACGTCCACGTAGCCGCGCTCGACGAGCCAGGCGATCAGCGGGGCCAGGCCGGCGCTGGCCAGCGAGCCGGCCACGCCCAGGCAGATGAGGCCGTCGCCGTCGATCATGCGCTGCCACACCTCGAACGCCTCGCCGAGCTTGCGGCCCTGGAAGGCCGAGTGCCGCATGCGGTCCAGCAACTGACCGAGCGTGTGGCCGCGGCCGCCGTCCTCGCCGGATGTCACCAGACGCATCGGTGACCGTGGCACCCACGCCCGCACCGCCTCCCCCGCCGCTTTATCGTTCACGGAACCCTCCTCGCCCGCTAGACTCTGCGGGATGACCTCCGCGGTCGCCCAACTCTTCGACGCCATGGCACCCACCTACGACCACCTCGAACCCTGGTACGAGCACCTCTACGACCTGCTGCACGCGATTCTGCGCGAGGCGATCGGCCGGGCGCCCGCGCTCGGCGCCCGCGCGCTCGACGCCGGCTGCGGCACCGGCTTCCAGAGCGCGCTCCTCGGCGAGCTGGGCTGGCAGACGCACGGCGTCGACGTCTCCGCCGGGCTGCTGGCCGTCGCGCGCCGGCGCCAGCCCGGCGCCGCCCTCGCGCTCGGCAGCGTCGAGGCGCTGCCCTACCCCGATGCGCGCTTCGACGCCATCGTCTGCTGCGGCAGCACGCTGTCGTTCGTCGACGATCCCGCCCGGGCCCTGGTCGAGCTGGGCCGCGTGCTGCGCCCGGGCGGCCGGCTGCTCCTGGACTGCGAGCATCGCCCGAGCCTCGACCTGGCCTGGATGCTGGCCAGCGCGCTCACCGGCGACGGCCTCGGCTACGGTGTGCCGGCGCGGGAGGCGTGGCGGGCGCTCGCCTCGCGCGGTCGCCTGCGCCTGACCTATCCCGGCTACGGCCTGCTGTGGCTCTTCACCCGCCGCGAGCTGAGCGCGATGCTGCGGGCGGCCGGCCTCGCGCCCGTGCGCGCGTGGGGCCTGCACGGCGTCACCAACCTCATTCCCTCGACCGTGCTCCACGGCCAGCGCGTGCCGCGCACGCTGGGGGCCGCCTACCGGGGGCTGCGCTGGCTCGACGCCGCCCTGATCGACACCGCGCCGGCGCGCGCCCTGGCCAACAGCCTCGTGGTCCTCGCCGAGCGCCGTCAGCCCAGCGCGTAGACCTCGACGTCGGCCGTCCGCCCCTTCACCTTCATCGCCGGGAGCGGCGTCAGCGGCAGGTCGCCGTCGAGCCGCGCCCGGGTCGTGCCGCTCACCACGACATCGGTGTGCAGCTCCTTGGTGAGGCCCTGCAGCCGTGACGCCAGGTTGACAGCGTCGCCGACCAGCGCGTACGACAGGCGGTCGGCGCTGCCGATGTTGCCGGCCAGGACACGGCCGGTGTGGATGCCGATGCCGTTGCGCAGCGGAGCGCGGCCCGTGCGCGCCCGGTCGGCGTTCCAGGTCGCCAGCCGCGCGCGCATGTCGAGGGCCGCCCGGACCGCCTGCTCGGCGTGGCGTGGCCGCGCCACCGGCGCGCCGAACACCGCCTCGATCTCGTCGCCGATATATTGCAAGACCAGGCCGCCGTGCGCCCGGATGGCCATCTCCATCTCGGTGAAGTACGCGTTGAGGTCGCGGACCACCTCGCGGGGGTCGCTGGCCTCGACCCACGGCGTGAAGTCGCGGATGTCGGCGAACAGAATCGTCGCCTCGCGGGGCTCGCCCTCCAGGGCGATGCGCCCGGCCAGGATCTCGTCGCGGATCTCCTGACTCACGTACTTGCCGAAGGTCTCCCGCAGGAACTCGCGCTCCCGCAGTCCGCGCACCATGCGGTTGAAGCCTTCGGTCAGTCGTCCGATCTCGTCGTTGGAGACCACCGGGCAGCGCACCTCGAAGCGCCCGCGCTCGACCTGCTCCATCGCCGACTGGAGATCCCGCAGGGGTTCCGCCACGCTGCGCGCCACCGAGAGCGCCAGGCCCACGGCCATGGCCATGGTGGCGAGCACCAGGAACACGACGACGATGAGCATGCGATTCATGACGTCGCCCGCCTCGGGGCCGGCGGCCAGGGCCGCCGACGCGCCGCGGAACGAGGCCATGCCGAGGACGGTGATCGGGATCACGGCCACCAGGAACAGGACCGCCAGCAGCCGCGCGCGCACCGGCAGCCGCGGCGCGCCCGGCACCGTGGTCAGGCCGCCATCGGGGAAGAACTCGCGCAGCCGCGGGCGCCACTGGCTCTCGACGATCAGGAAGGCCAGCGCGGTCGCCGCCGAGCCGCTGATCACCACGATGCCGAAGAGCATGCGGAGGGCGTGGTCGACCGTGAACGAGCCGTCGATGATCAACCACCCGACGCCCCAGATTGCACCGGCCAGGACCCAGCCGAACAGCGTGATGCAGGCCACGAAGTAGGGCAGCTGCACCGCCCGCAGGCGCGTGAGGTCGCCGGCCGGCCCCGGCGGTGGCGGCAACGGTCCGGCGAGCGGGCGGTTCCAGACGTCTCCGATCACCACGCCGGTGGCGATGATGCCCGCGAAGGCGACGACGAAGAACAGGATCTCGCCGGCGCCCAGGTGGCGCCCGGACTCCATCGCCCGATAGTCGATGAAGCGAAAGTACGCATAGGTGATCAGGGCGCCGGTCAGGTTGGCCGGCCACGCGACGTGGCGATCCATGTACTGCAGGGCGCGCGGGAGCTTCATGGGGCCCTTCCCGGCCGCCGGCCCGGCGGCCTTCCTCTGGCCAGGATTCTACGCGCTGGGTTTAGAATGGGGGGCCTATGCCGATCCGGACCAAGGATCTTCGCGTCGAGAGCATCCGTCCGCTGCTCCCTCCGGCGATTCTGCTGGAAGAGCTGCCCCTCAGCGACAACGCCGCCATGACGGTGAGCCGCGGCCGCGACGAGGTCGCGCGGATCCTCCGCGCCGAGGACGACCGCCTGGTCGTCGTCGTCGGGCCCTGCTCGATCCACGATCCCGAGGCCGCGCTCGACTATGCCCAGCGGCTGCGCGGCCTGGCCGACGAGCTGGCCGCCGACCTGCGCATCGTCATGCGCGTGTACTTCGAGAAGCCGCGGACGACGGTCGGCTGGAAGGGCCTGATCAACGACCCGACGCTGGACGGCTCGTTCGCGATCAACGCGGGCCTGCGCGTGGGCCGCCGCGTGCTGCTCGACCTGGCCGAGCTGGGGCTGCCGGCCGGCTGCGAGTTCCTCGATCCCATCACGCCACAGTTCACTTCGGATCTCGTCACGTGGGGCGCGATCGGCGCTCGCACGACCGAGAGCCAGGTGCACCGGGAGCTGGCCTCCGCCTGCTCGATGCCCGTCGGCTTCAAGAACGGCACCGACGGCGGCGTACAGATCGCCATCGACGCGCTGCGGGCGGCGGCCCACCCCCACCGGTTCATCGGCGTCACCGAGCAAGGCCTGGCCGGCATCGTGTCCACCACCGGCAACCCCGACTGCCACGTGATCCTGCGGGGCGGCGCCACGGGACCGAACTACGACACGATCCACGTGCAGAAGACGCTGGCCGCACTGCGCGACGCCGGTCTGCCGCCGCGCCTCATGATCGACGCCAGCCACGACAACAGCGACAAGGACCACGGGCGCCAGCCTCTCGTGGTGCGGGACGTGGCCGCCCAGGTCGCGCAGGGCGAGACCGGCATCATCGGCATGATGATGGAGAGCTTCCTGGTCGAGGGACGGCAAGACCTGGACGATCCCGCCCGGCTGGTCTACGGCCAGAGCGTCACCGACGCCTGCATGAGCTGGGAGACGACCGTCCCGGTCCTGCGCGAGCTCGCCGCCGCCGTCACCGCTCGCCGCCAGTCCCGCCGCGAGCCGACCTAACTCCAGCCCGGCCGCGCGTCGCCGACGCGCCGGTCAGCTCGTCACGCTCTCGAGGATCAGCGCGAGGAACCCGTCGAGGTTCGCCTTGTCGATCCAGCGAACGACGACGACGAGGTCGTGCTCGGGGTCGATCCAGATGACGTTGCTGCCGGCGCCGCGGGCGGCGTAGCACGACTCCGGCGTGCTCGGCGTCTGGGCCCGGCCGGTGTTGAGCCACCACAGCATCCCGTACTGCGGATTCAGCGCGCACGGGCGCAGCATCTGCTCGATCCACCCGGCGTCCAGGAGCCGCCTCGTCCCCCACGCGCCGCGCCAGTGGACGAGCAGGCCGAACCGCGCGTGATCGCGGGTGGCCATCCACAGCCCGCCGCCCCAGTGCGAGCCGCCCGGCACCGCCGGCAGCCGTCGCCCGTCGAGGTCGATCCACGAGTTGCGGTAGGGATGCCACTCCCAGTCGGCGGTCGCGCCGATCGGATCCATGATCGCCTCGCGCAGCAGGCCCGACAGCGGGCACCGGAAGCGTTGCAGCAGCGAGAGGCTGAGGCGGTTGACGCGCACGTCGTTGTACTCCCACAGCGTGCCCGGTGGCCGCAGCGGGCGCGGCTGGCCCTTGCTCGAGAGGCCGAGCTCGCTCTTGCCGACGTCGCGGTTGTGGTCGATGGAATCCGGCTTGCCCCACAGCGTGCCCTGCCACTCGCTCGTCTGCGTCAGCAGGTGTCGCCACGTGATGGGCGCGTTGTGCCCCGAGGCAAACCCGTCGTCGACCGCGGTGGCGGCGACGGGTTCGTCGACGTCGCGGATCAGTCCTCGCTGCACGGCCAGCCCGGCCAGCACCGCCAGGTAGCTCTTGGCGATGCTGAACGACATGTCGGCCCGGCCCGTGTCGCCCCACTCGGCCGCGAGGTAGCCGTGGCGGACCACGAGGCCGTTGGGATCCTTGCGCGGGCGAACGGGACCCAGCACTTGGGAGTCCGGCGGCTCGTCGGCGACGCCGAGGTAGCGGCCCTCGCCGGTGAGGAAGTCGCGCGGCCACGCGCTCTCGTGACGGCGATGCCAAGCGATGGCGGCCTGCAGGCCTTCCGCCCGCAGGCCGAGCTCGGCCGGCGGCCGGACTTCCCAGTGGGCGGCGGACGGGACGTAGACGATGCGCGCCATCCTCGCGTGCTCCCGCGGAGTAGTATAGTCGGGCCCATGAGCCTCGACACGACGCGAACCCGCGCCTTCGTCCAGCGGGCCTGGGACGCCGACATCGTGCCTGCCTTGACCGAGTACATTCGCATCCCCGCCAAGTCGCCGATGTACGACGAGGGGTGGGCGGAGCACGGCCACATCGATCGCGCGGTCACGCTGATCACCGACTGGGCGCGCGGGCGGCGCCTCGAAGGCCTCGCGATCGAGGTCGTCCGCCTGCCGGGCCGGACTCCCGTCATCCTGATGGAGGTGCCGGGAGCGGGCGGCGACACCGTGCTGCTCTACGGGCACTGCGACAAGCAGCCGGAGATGGTCGGGTGGGCCGTCGACGCCGGGCCGTGGACTCCCGTCCGCCGGGGCGATCGCCTGTTCGGCCGCGGGGCCGGCGACGACGGGTACGCCGCCTTCGCCGCGCTCACGGCCATCGAGGCCCTGCAGGCGCAAGGCGTGCCTCACGCGCGCTGCGTCGTGCTCATCGAAGCTTCCGAGGAGAGCGGCAGCCCCGACCTGCCGGCCTACGTCGAGCAGCTCGCCGACCGCATCCGTCCCGCCCTCGTCGTCTGTCTCGACTCCGGCTGCGGCGACTACGATCACCTCTGGGCCACGACGTCGCTGCGGGGCGTGACGAGCGGGACGCTCACCGTGGAGGTGCTGCGCGAGGGCGTGCACTCGGGCGCGGCCGGCGGCATCGTGCCGTCGAGCTTCCGCATTCTGCGTCAGGTCCTGGGCCGGCTGGAGGACGAGCGCACCGGCGAGATCCTCGTGCGCGAATGCCACGTCGAGGTGCCGCCGGATCGGCTCGCCGAGGTCCGGGCGGTGGCGGCCGTGCTCGGCGACGAGCTGTGGGACAATTTTCCCTACGTGGGCGGCATGCGCCCGGAGACGAAGGACCCCGTCGAGGCGCTGCTGAACAACACGTGGCGTCCGTCGCTCGCGGTCACCGGCGTCGATGGCATACCGCCGCTGGCCGACGCCGGCAACGTGCTGCGGCCGCACACCTCGGTGAAGCTGTCGCTGCGCCTGCCGCCTACCGCGGATGCCGCCCGCGCGGTCGCGCGCGTCAAGGAGACCCTCGAGGCCGATCCGCCCTACGGCGCCCGCGTCACGTTCACGAACGGTGAGCGGCCGGGCACTGGCTGGAACGCGCCGGCCAGCGCCCCCTGGCTGCTCGACTCGGTGAAGCGCGCCTCGGGCGCCCACTTCGGCGCGCCGCCGATGTTCTGCGGGCTCGGCGGCTCGATCCCGTTCATGCAGATGCTGGGCGACCGGTTTCCCCAGGCGCAGTTCCTCGTCACCGGCGTGATGGGCCCCGGCTCCAACGCGCACGGTCCGAACGAGTTCATCGATCTGCCGACCGGCGTCAAGGTGACGGCGTGCGTCGCCCACGTGCTGGCCGATCACGCCACGAGGGCCGCGCGATGAGGGGCATCGTCGGCTACGGCGTGTACCTGCCCTACTGGCGGCTCGAGCGCAAGGCGATCGCCGAGGCGCTCGGCGTCTCCGCCGGCCCCGGCACGCGGGCGGTCGCCTCCTACGACGAGGACACGACGTCGCTCGGCGTCGAGGCGGGTCGGGCGGCGCTGCGCGGTGCCGCTGTCACGCCGCAGGCGCTCTACTTCGCGACGTCCGACCCGGCCTACGCCGACAAGACCAACGCCAACGCCATCCACGCCGCCCTCGACCTGCCGACCTCGGCGTTCGCCGTCGACGTGGTCGGCTCCGTGCGGGGGGCGGTGGGCGCGATGCGCGCGGCCCGCGATGCGCGCGCTCCCGCGCTGGCGGTGCTGAGCGACATCCGGACCGGGCTGCCGGGCGGCGGGGACGAGCGCGAGGGCGGTGATGGCGCCGCCGCGTTCCTGTTCGCCGACGACGCGCCCGACGCCCGCGTCGTGGCCGAGCCGATCGGCGCCGCCTCCGCTACCGCCGAGTTCCTCGACCGCTGGCGCTTGCCGGGCGATCCCTCCTCGCGTCAGTGGGAAGAGCGATTCGGCGAGCACGCCTACGTGCCGCTCGGCGAGGCAGCGCTGGTCGAGGCGCTCAAGCAGGCCGGGGTCACCGCGCCGGCGCTGTCGCGCCTGATCGTGGCCGGTCCCCACGGTCGCGCCGTGAAACGCGTGGCGGCGGCGGCCGGCGCCTCCAAGGAGGCGATCGCCGACGATCTCGCCGGCAGCGTCGGCAACGCGGGCGCCGCCCACGCCGGGATCATGTTCGCCGACGTCCTCGATCGGGCGCGGGCTGACGACCTCGTCGCGGTCGTCTCGCTCGCCGACGGCGCCGACGCCAGCGTGTGGCGCGTGATGGCGGCGCCCCAGCGGCCCGCCGGTGTCGCGGCTCAGCTGGGCGGCGGTGGCCGCGTGACGTACCCCACGTTCCTCTCCTGGCGGGGCTTCCTGCGGCGGGAGCCGCCCCGCCGGCCCGATCCGCAGGCGCCGGAGGCACCACCCGCCCGCCGGGCCGAGGCGTGGAAGTTCGCGTTCATCGGCAGCCGCTGCCAGGCCTGCGGCGTCCGTCACCTGCCGCCGCAGCGCGTGTGCGTGAAGTGCCACGCCGTGGACCGCATGTCCCCCGAGCGGATGGCCGACGTGCCGGCGACGATCGCGACGTTCACCGTCGACCGCCTGGCCTTCTCGCCCTCGCCGCCGATGGTGGTGGCCGTGCTGGACTTCGAGGGCGGCGGCCGCTTCCAGTCCGAGATGACGGACGTCGATCCCAAGGCCGTGAAGATCGGCGACCGCGTGACGATGACCTTCCGCCGCCTGCTCACCGCCGGCGGCGTCCACAACTACTTCTGGAAAGCGAAACCACTTCGGGGAGGACACAGCTGATGGCCAGCAACGGAATCCGAGATCGCGTCGCGATCGTGGGGATGGGGTGCACGCCGTTCGGCGAGCACTGGGACAAGAGCACCAGCGACTTGCTGGTGGACGCCACCGGGGAGGCGCTGAAGTCCGCCGGCGTCGAGCTGGGCGACGTCGACGCGTTCTGGCTGGGCACGCTGTTCTCCGGCCAGAGCGGGCTCACGCTGTCGCGGCCGCTCAAGATCGACTACAAGCCGGTGAGCCGGCTCGAGAACTACTGCGCGACTGGCTCCGAGGCGTTTCGCAACGCGTGCTACGCGGTGGCCTCCGGCGCCTACGATATCGCCATGGCCGTTGGCGTCGAAAAGCTCAAGGATTCGGGTTTTTCCGGTCTTCCTGGAAGCGGCGGGGTCGGCGACGGCACCCGCGCCGCCCTCACCGCACCCGCCACCTTCAGCCTGCTGGCGCCCGCCTACGCCAAGAAGTTCGGGGTCGACGAGGCGCAGCTCAAGGAGGTCATGACGCGCATCGCCTGGAAGAACCACCGGAACGGCGCGCTGAACCCGCGGGCGCAGTTCAGGAAGGAAGTGCCGAAGGAGACGATCGCCTGCTCGCCGCTGGTGGCGGGCGCGCTCGGCATCTTCGACTGCTCGGGCGTCAGCGACGGCTCGGCGGCCGCCGTCATCGTCCGCGCCGAGGACGCCCATCGCTACACCAAGCACCCGCTGTACGTGAAGGCGCTGTCGTTCGTGGCGGGGCCGGCGGCGGGACCGATCGATCCCGACTACGACTACACGACCTTCCCCGAGGTCGTGGCCTCGGCCGCCGACGCCTTCGCCCAGGCCGGCATCAAGGACCCACGCCAGGAGCTGGCCATGGCCGAGGTGCACGACTGCTTCACGCCGACCGAGCTGGTGCTGATGGAGGACCTCGGTTTCTCCAGCCGCGGCACCGCCTGGAAGGACGTGCTGGCGGGGACGTTCGATCTCGACGGCGAGCTGGCCGTGAACCCGGACGGCGGGCTCAAGTCGTTCGGCCACCCCATCGGCGCCTCGGGGCTGCGCATGCTGTTCGAGTGCTGGCTGCAGCTGCGCGGCGAGGCGGGCAAGCGCCAGATCGCCAGCGTGGGCCGCGGCCGCAAGCTGGCCCTCACCCATAACCTCGGCGGCGCCCCAGGCGAGTGCGTCTCGTTCGTCGGCGTCGTCGGCTCGGAGCCCAGTGCCTGACATGCCGACCAAGATCCTGTTCTCGCCCAAGTTCCCGAAGCCCATCTTCGAGGTGGCGGTCGAGATGACGCCGCCCGGGTTCGAGCTGGTCCCGGTCGATTCCACCGGCCCGCAGTTCCTGGAGGCGGCCAGGGACGCCGAGTACTTCATGGGCTTCGGCCGCAATCCGCTCAGCCACGACTTCTACGCCGCCGCCAAGGGCATGAAGCTGGTCCAGCTCATCAGCGCCGGCTACAACACGCTGGACCTCGAGGCCGCCCGCAAGGCCAAGGTGCCGATCGCCAACAACGGCGGCGCCAACTCGGTGGCGGTGGCCGAGCACGCGGTGATGCTCATCCTGGCCACGCTCAAGAAGCTGGCCTGGCAGCACAGGAACTGCGTCGAGGGCAAGTGGCGGGTCGGCGACTTCGCCGAGACGCGGCTGTACGAGCTGGAGGGCAAGACCGTCGGCATCGTGGGCCTGGGCAACATCGGCAAGAAGGTCGCCCGCCGCCTGCACGGCTTCGACGTGACGATCGTGTACTACGACATCATCCGGCTGGCCGAGCACGAGGAAGACGCCCTCGGCGTGCGGTTCGTGCTGCTGGAAGAGCTGTTGAAGACCTCCGACGTGGTCACGCTACACGTGCCGCTCACAGCGCAGACCAGGGACATGATCTCCGAGCGCCAGCTCGGTCTCATGAAGCCGGCCGCGGTGCTGGTGAACACCTGCCGGGGTCCGGTCGTGGACGAGATGGCGCTGCACAAGGCGCTGATCACCAGGCGCATCGCCGGGGCCGGCCTCGACGTGATGGTGGACGAGCCGCCCTCCAAGGACAACCCGCTGCTCAACGTCGACACCATCACGATCACCCCGCATACGGCCGGCCCGACCTGGGAGAACTGGCCCAAGGCGTTCCGCAACGCCTTCGACAACATCCTGCGCGTGCACGCCGGCCGCAAGCCGATGTGGGTGATCCCGGAGCTGCGTAGCCTCGTGCAGTGAGCGAGCGGCGCGGACCTGCCTGACTCGGTCTACCCGGCCACCAGCGTCCGCGCCAGCTCGATCTCGCCGGCGTGCAGGAAGCCGTGGCCGACGCACACCTGGGCGAGCGCGCGGATGCCCGGCATGTCGCCGAGCGGCTTGATCGTCACCGTGGCGTCGAGAGCGGCCGGCTCGACTCTGGCGAGGTACTCGTCGGTGCTGGCCCATACCTTGGCCACGTACTCGCGGAAGAGGCCGACGTCCTTGATACGAAGGGCCTGGGCCTCGGCGGTGGACATCCCGGTGCCCTGGGCCACCGGCGGTAGCCCCAGCTTGTCGGCGTAGCCGCCCTCCGCCCACACGATCGGCCGGCGGGCCTGCAAGATGTAGCGCACGACGTTGTCCTCGGTGCGCACGTAGTGCCACACGCCCCACGCGATCGTGTTGGCCTTGGGGTGACCGGCCGGCACCTGGTGGAGCTGCTGGGGCGTGAGCCCGTCGAAGGCCTTGTCGAAGGCGGCGTGCAACCGGGCCAGCTCGAGCTTCATCAACTCGACGGTGGTCATGCGGTCCCCCCTGAGGTGATTCGGCAGTAGCTCGGGATCCACGTCCGCTCGAGACAGCCGAACGGCAGCCCGCTGTAGTCGAACGTCAATCCGTCGTTCACCATGTGGTCGACATCGAGGAGCCGCCGGCTCTCCGGAATGTCTCGAAGAAAGAGTCGAAAGAAGGGAGCGACGAGTCGATGGGCGACCCGGATTCCGCCAGTCCCGAGGAAGTTGCGGCGCTGGCCGACGTGCCCGACCTCGTCGATCAGGATCTCGTACAGGAGGTCGCGGACCCGCTCCCGAGCCTCTGGCTCGTCGCCCAGCAGCCGATCCAGGAGCGTATCGACCTGGCGATAGAACGTCACGCCCAGCAGCTCGGTGACGAACGCGACGGAATTCATGAACACCCCGGGGACTCGGGGGAAGAGACGGTACAGCCGCTGCTTCAGCGGGCTCAGGGGAACCCAGGTGACGTGCTCGAGTCCGAACGTCCGGAACATCTCCTCGAAGTATCGAATGTGGCAGAACTCCTCGGCGAGGTGATAGCGACTGATGCGCGCGATGGTCGTCTTGGCGTCGGCGAGTCGAGGGCTCGCGTCCCAGGCGGCGCAGATCCCCACCCATTCGTGGCGGGCGAACTTGTAGATGCACGTCAACAGCAGCGTCCTGCGATCGATGGTGGCCGGATCGTCCCGGAAGACGACGTGGTTGCGATAGAACGCCTGCGGATCGTCGAGGGGCCGGCGGGACCGCACCGGGTGCGCGCGAAAGCGGTCGAGCTGCTCGCGCTTGCTGGTCAGGTCCTTGTCGTGCTCGAGGAGCGCGCCGGCCCGTGCGCGCGCGAACTCCAGGTAGTCCTCGAAGTTCCGCCGCCGTTCGTCGGGAGTGCTGTCGGTGAAGATCGAACGACACCGGTGCGCGCTCAGGACGGCCACAGCGGTCAAGGGTAACGCAATGTGATCGGCGATGCGAGCCGTGTCACGGCGGCCGGCGATCCGGCGTCAGCGGGGCGTGAGGCTCGCGAGGTAGTGAGCGAGGTTCTCGACGTCCTCGGCCGAGAGCGGTCGAGCCGCCATCGTCATGGTGCCGTCGAGGTCCGACGCCGTGCCGGTGCGGAAGCCGCCGAGGAGCTTGCGGAGGTAGGCGAGGTCCTGACCGGCCAGCAGCGGGACCTGCTGCTGGCCGGTGAGCGTCGGCGTGTGGCACGACGAGCAGTGGTGCGTGTCCACGAGCGGGCGCCCGGCCGCGACCTTGGCCGGGTCGACGGCCGAGCCGCGGGCCTTGGGCGGCTGGGCGGCGTAGAAGGCGGCGAGGTCGGCCATGTCCTCGTCGCTGAGGCTCTGCGCGAACGGCGACATCTGGGCGTCCCGGCGCCGCCCGTCGCGGAACTTGATGAGCTGCCAGTGGGTGAAGAACGTCGGCTGGCCGGCCAGGGAGGGCGTCCCCGGAATCGTCGCGTTGCCGTCGGCGCCGTGGCACGCCGCACAGGGCGCCGACTTGCGGCGGCCCGCCTCCACGTCGGCCGCCTCGGCCCCGGCGGCCGACAGCACCAGCAAGACGACCAGCGTTCCGAGGCGTCTCACCGGATCCGGTCTCGCGCCAGGGCGACGGCGTCCGCGCTATCGCTGGTACGAGACCCGGTAGATCGCGCCCGCGTAGTCGTCGGCGATCAGGATCGAGCCGTCCTTCATGTGCTGGGTGTAGACGGGCCGACCCCATGGCTGATTGTTCTCCAGCCAGCCCTCGGCGAAGACCTCGTACTTCGGCACGTCACCCATCCGCAGCGTGACCATCATCACGCGATAGCCGGTCTTCTCGGTGCGGTTCCAGGCCCCTCGCTGGGTCAGGAACACCCGGTTCTTGTACTCGGTGGGAAACATCGTGCCGGTGTAGAACATCACGCCGTTGCCGCCCACGTGAGGCCCGGTCTTGATGAGTGGCGGGGCGAACTCACCGCAGGCGCGTCCCTTGCCGAACTCGGGGTCGAGGATGTCGCCCTGGTGGCAGTACGGGAAGCCGAAGTGCAGGCCCTTCTTCGGCGCGTGGTCGAAGCGATCGCTCGGCACGTCCTCGCCGAGCCAGTCCCGCGCGTGAGTCGTGAAGTAGAGCTCCTTGGTCACCGGATGCCAGTCGAAGCCGACGCTGTTGCGCACGCCGTGGGCCCAGTATTCGAAGCCGGTGCCGTCCGCGTTGATGCGCGAGATGTTGGCGTGGGTGTCGGGCGGTAGGCAGATGTTGCAGGGCGCGCCGATGTTGAAGTAAAGCTTGCCGTCCGGTCCGAACGCCAGGTACTTCCAGCCGTGGGGCGCGTCTTTCGGCAGCGTCTCGTACACGACCTCCATCGGCGGCGGGCTGTCGAGCTTGTCCTCGATCCCGACCATCTTGGTGATGCGGTGGATCTCGGCGACGTAGAGCGTGCCGTCCCTGAAGGCGACGCCGTTGGGGAGGTTCAGG
>JBKOZA010000154.1:0-1181 GCA_046725675.1 Candidatus Methylomirabilota bacterium | reverse complement strand
CCTGATGCTCGTGCACCGCGAGGGCCAGGCGCTCTACCTCACCGTCGCTGCCTGAGCCGCCATGTGGGACGAGCGCTTCGCCGAGATCTGCCGGCGGCACCCCGATCTCGTCGCCGTGTACGAATCGGGGCGTGGACGGCTCGGGCTCTTGCTGCGCCAGACCCTGGTGCCCCTCGACGCCGAGCGCGTGGAATGGTTGGTGGAGACGCGCGGCGTCGCGCGCCGGCTGATCGGTGAGCTCAGGGCCGGCGGCTTCACCGGCGGCACCGTCGTGCTGCAATGGCTGCCGATCCACGACATGGCCCGCATCGTGGCCCGCTGGATCCGCCGCTGGGACGGCGATCCGGCGCGACGCTCACGGCTGCTGAGCGTGGTCGAGCGTCGCCTGACCGACGAGCGATTCCTGGCGTCGCGGACGCGGCGCGCGCGCACCGCGGTCGAGTCGGCAGCCGCGGCGATGGCGATCCGAGAGGAATCCCCTGCCGAACCCAAACCGGTCCCGACGATCGGGGCGGTCCTCGACCAGGCCGGGCTCGATGCACTCAAGGCCTGGTACGCGGCGATGGCGCCGTGCTGGCTCGCCATCCAGCCGGCACGACGCCGTCGCCTCGTTCTGCAAACCCACGTCTGGCTGGCCGACCTCGCGCTCGCCGATCCCGTCGGCGGGCCGGCCCGGGCGCTCGCCGAGCTGGGGCCGGACGGTTCGCTGGTTCGGGCCTTGCGCAGGCTCGTGACCGGCGACGACCCGGTCGCGTGGCGTGGCTGGATCGACGGCGTCCGCGACGAGCTGGCGAGCGCCCTGGAGCGTCCGCTGGCGCAGCGCACGCAGCTGTGGGCCCGCTCGCTCTTCTTCATCCCCTACCGGGCGGCGGCGCCGCGCCGCCCGGTCGACCGCGCGCCGCTCGAAGCGGCGACGTGGACGGCGACGCCCCGGAGGGCGAAGATGGAGGCCTAGGTATTTCCGGGGGGATAGACCTGCGCATCCTGGTCGTCGAGGACGAGCGGAAGGTCGCCAGCTTCATCCGGCAAGGGCTGACCGAGGAGGGCCACACGGTCGAGGTGGCCGCCGACGGCGCCACCGCGCTCGACCTCATCGTGGATGGCCTGCCCTACGACCTGATCGTGCTGGACCTCATGCTGCCCCGGCTCGACGGCTTCGCCATCCTCAAGACCGCCCGCGC
>JBKOZA010000153.1:0-2366 GCA_046725675.1 Candidatus Methylomirabilota bacterium | reverse complement strand
GGGATCAGGTAGAGGATCAGGCAGATGATCGCGCCCTCGGCCTCCACGATGAAGTTCATCTTGTTCCAGTGGTGCTCGCTGAGCCAGGGGCGGATGAGCGGCTCACCCCACAGCCGGCCGAGCCCGAAGCAGATCAGCGTGCCGATGGTGAGCCCGATGGTCGAGTACACCACGCCCCACGTCGTCCCGAACAGCGCGCCTCCCACCGGCCCGGTGATTTCTCCCGGGATGGGCGAGATGATCACCTGCATGGCCTGGATGCCGATGAAGACGAGCGGCCCCATCCAGCCCCAAGCGACGACGGTGTCGCGCAGGAAGTACTTGTCGTGGTAGAGCCGCACGACGACGTGGATCATCGGGGAGTCGGTGACGACGAGCCATATGACGAGCCCGAGGACGATCGCGAGGATCAGGGAGGCCAGGACCCACCGGGCGGGTCCGCTCCAGGCCGCCGGGCCTCGCTTGGCGTGGACCGTCACTGCGGCGGCCGGCGGTCCCGCCACGGCCATGCGGCCTCGAATGCGGCGGCCGCGGCCAGCACCGTGCGCTCGGCGTGTCGGCGTCCCACGATCTGCAGGCCCACCGGCACACCGTCGTCGGTCCAACCCGCCGGCACGGAGGCGGCAGGCTGCCCGGTCAAGTTGAACGGGTAGGTGAAGGGCATCCAGCCCAGGCGCGAGACCTCCCGTCCGGCGATCTCGCGCGGCACCCCGCTGCCAAGCGCGAAGGGCGGCACGGCGGTCGTCGGCGTCAGCAGCAGATCGAAGCGCGCCAGGAACGTGGCGACCTCCTGCCAGTAGCTCTCGACTTTCGTCCTGGCCTTGAGGAACTGGCGGGTCGTGACGCCACCGCCGCGACGGATGAACCGCACGAGCGAGGCGTCCAGGTCGGCCTCGCGCGCTGGCAGCTCATCGGCCCACGCGGCGAAGAACTGGGCGGCCAGGATCGTGCCGAACTCTTCCTCGAGATCCTCCCAGCCGGGATTGACGACCTCGACGTGGCAGCCGAGCTCCTCGAACTCCGCCGCCGCGTTGGCGCAGACCTCTGCGACGCGCTCGTCCACCGCGGCATAGCCGAGGTCCGGCGTCCACGCCACGTGGAGGCCGCGGACATCGTCGTCGCACGCGCGCACGTAGGAGTCAGCCTCGCGCGGCAACGAGGCCCGGTCGCGATCGTCGGCGCCGGCGATCACGTCGAGCACGGCGGCGGCGTCGCGCACGGTGCGGGTGATCGGGCCGATCGTCCCGAGCTGCTCCCAGCCGGGGAAGCCAGGCATCTGTGGCACGCGCCCGAACGACGGCTTGAGGCCGACCACCCCGCAGAACCCCGCCGGAATGCGCACCGAGCCGCCACCGTCGGTGCCGATGGCGACGGGACCGAGGCCGCTGGCCACCGCGGCGGCCGCGCCGCCGCTGGAGCCGCCCGGCGTCCGGGTGAGATCCCAGGGGTTCCGGGTCACGCCGAACAGGGGATTGTCGGTGAGGGCCTTGTGTCCGAATTCCGAGGTGTTCGTCTTGCCGAGGATGATGGCGCCCGCGGCCTTGAGGCGGCCGACCGCCACCGTATCGTCCTCGGGAACCAGGTCGGCGAAGAGCCGCGAGCCGCCGGTCGTGCGGATCCCGCGGGTGTAGAGCACGTCCTTGAGCGACAGCGGCACGCCGTGGAGCGGCCCCAGCGGCTCCCGCTTCATGACAGCGATCTCCGCCTCCCGCGCGGCCGCGCGCGCGGCGTCGGCGGTCACCAGGCAGAAGGCGTTCAACTGCGGATCGAGCGCCTCGATCCGGGCCAGGAGCGCAGCGGTGAGCTCGACGGGGGAGAGCTGCTTGTCGCGGATCAGCGCGGCGATCTCGAGCGCCGACCGCCAGGCCAGATCCTCGTGGATCAGTCGTTTATCCTCCGCACTTAGGCGATTGTATCATCCGGCGCGTGAGCGGCAGCGGAGGGGGCGAGGTGATCCGCGACCCGCGCGGCCGCCGCATTCGGGAGCTCGATCGCCACGGCGAGGTGGTCGCCACGCTCGGGTGGGCCGAGAGCGGAGGGCTGGCGGCCGCCGCCGTTCGCCTGCCGGGCGGCGCCTGGCTCACGATCGAGCCGGGCGCCGCCCACGACGCGCGCTGGGGAGCTTCCGACCTGCTGCGCCTCGGCGCCGCGCCGCTGACCCACTGTGCGGCGATCGACTGGGCGTCCGTCGACGCCATCCCTCCGCTGGCCGAGCCTGCTCGTCTGCCCCCGGGCGGTGGCACGGCCGTGCTCAACCTGGTCGCCGCCCTGGCGGCCGACCAGGGCCGAGGGCCGCTCACCTATCGTGGCCCCTACCCGACCGAGCAGCTCTTCCTGGCCCTGCTGGAGTCCTTTCGCTGGACCCC
>JBKOZA010000152.1:0-7428 GCA_046725675.1 Candidatus Methylomirabilota bacterium | reverse complement strand
TGGTGACCCCGCCCACCGAGAGGGTGCCGAGATCGGTGTAGAGCCACTCGGGACAGTTGTCGGCGATGATCGACACCACGTCGCGGGGGCGGAGACCGAGGGCGACGAGACCGAGGCCGGCGTGGCGCGCGCGCTCGCCGTACTCGCGCCAGCTGATCGCGCGCCAGATCCCCAGGTCCTTCTCGCGCATGGCGACCCCGTCGCCGCGCTCGCGCACCACGTGCCGGAAGAGGGTGGGCAGCGTGGCCTGTCCGTGCACGGTGAAGCCGCGCCCGGCGTCGCTCATCGCCACATCTTCTTACGCTTCCAACGGCGAGTCCCCCGCACGCCCGTCTCCTTGATGCCGAGGTAGAACTCCTTGATGTCTTCCTTCTCGAGCAGCCGGGCACACGTATCTTCCATCACGATGCGGCCGACTTCCAGCACGTAGCCGTAGTCGGCGATGGTCAGGGCCATGTGGGCGTTCTGCTCCACCAGGAGCACGGTGACCCCGCGCTCGCGGTTGATCCGCACGATGATGTCGAAGATCTCCTTCACCAACCGCGGCGACAGCCCCAGCGAGGGCTCGTCGAGCAGCATCATGGCCGGCCGCGCCATGAGGCTCCGGCTGATCGCGAGCATCTGCTGTTCGCCCCCGGACAGCGAGCCCGCCCGCTGCTCGGCCCGCGCCCGCAGCACCGGGAAGTACTCGTACACCATGTCCACGTCCTGGGCCACACCAGCCGGGTCGGTGCGCGTGTAGGCGCCCATCGCGAGGTTCTCGCGCACGGTGAGGAACGGGAAGACCTCGCGGCCCTCGGGAACGTGGCTCAGCCCCAGGCGCGCCACCCGGTCCGGATCGAGCCCCTGGATCTCACGCCCCGCGAAGCTGACGGTCCCCTTCTGTGGATCCATGACCCCCGAGACCGTCTTGAGGATCGTCGTCTTCCCCGCCCCGTTGGCGCCGAGAATCGTCACGATCCCCCCGCGCGGCACCGTGAAGCTCACCCCGCGAATGGCCATGATGGGCCCGTAGTACGTCTCGACATTGCTGACCACCAGCAGCGGGTCCGCGGCCGCTCGGTTCACGTATCAGCCGCCCAGATACGCCTTGATCACGTCGGGGTGCTCCTGCACCTCGCGGGCGGTGCCCCGCGCGATGACCCGACCGTAGTTCAGGGCCAGGACGTGGTCGGAGACGGCGCTGACGAGGCTCATGTCGTGCTCGACCATCAGCACCGTGATCCCCAGCAGGGTGCGGATGTCCTGGATCCAGAAGGCCATGTCCTCGGTCTCCTCCACGCTCAGGCCCGAGGAGGGCTCGTCGAGCAAGAGCAGCCGGGGCGCCATGCACAGCGCGCGGCCCATCTCGACGACCTTGCGCACGCCGTAGGGCAGGTTGGCGATGAAGCTGTCGCGGTGGGGCTGCAGGTCGAGGAAGTCGATCACCCGCTCGACCGCCTCGCGGTGAGCCAGCTCCTGCCGGCGCGCCCCCGGCAAGAAGAGCAGCTCCTCCAGGAAGCGCGTCCGGCGGTGGGCGTGGCGGCCCAGCAGCAGGTTTTGCAGCACGGTGGCGTGCTGGAACAGCTCGATGTTCTGGAACGTGCGCGCGATGCCCCGGCGCGCGATCTGGTGCGCCGACACCCGCGTGATGTCCTCCCCGGCGAAGGTCAGGCGTCCCTGATGCGGGTCGTAGATGCGCGAGATCAGGTTGAAGATCGTCGTCTTGCCGGCGCCGTTGGGCCCGATGATGGTGAACACCTCGCCGGGCTCCACGGCGAAGCCGACGCCGTCGAGCGCACGAATGCCGCCGAAGTTGATCCCGAGGTCCGCCGCCACCAGGAGGCTCACCGCAGCCGCTCCGAGCGCATGTAGGCCTTCTGCCGTCGGAACGTCGCCTGCTTGTAGAGCGGGAACATCGAGAAGTAGAGCTTGACCTTCAGCCAGCGCCCGTAGATCCCGAGCGGCTCGAACAGGATGAACAGCACGAGGATCAGGCCGAAGATCCCGGGCTCCAGCCCCGGCTGCTTGACGAAGCGATCGGCGGCGGCGAAGGCCGCGTCGCCGGCGGACTTGCCGAGCAGCCCGGCAACCCCGCCGACCCACGCGGGGACGGCGTCGCGCGCCTGCGAGATCGCCACCGGGAGCAGGGCGACGAAGACGGCGCCGAACAGTGCGCCGTGCAGGCTCCCGAGGCCGCCCACCACGACCATCAGCAGGAGCTGGATCGAGAGCAGCACGCTGAAGATGTCGGGGGCCAGGAAGCCGATCTTGTGCGCGAAGAGCGCGCCGGCCACGCCCATGAGCGCCGCCGAGTACGCGAACGCCATCGTCTTGTAGAGGGCCAGGTTCACGCCCATCGACTGCGCGGCGATCTCGCTGTCGCGGATCGCCACCCACGCGCGGCCGGTCGGCGAGCGGAGCAGGTTGGCGGTGAGCCACAGGCCACCGGCCAGGACGGCCAGACAGAGGAAGTAGAACGCGACATCGCCGCCGAGGGGGACCCCGAAGACGACCGGCTTGTCGACGGCGCGTCCCCTCAGGCCCCCCGTCACGTGCTCCCAGCGCGCGAAGACTTCCTGGATGATCAGCGCGAACGCCAGGGTCGCGATGGTGAGGTACACGCCGGTCATGCGCAGCGCGGGGAGGCCGACCAGCACGCCGGCGGCCGCGGTGAGGGTCGCCGCCAGCGCGACGGCGACCACCCACGGCAGCCCGAGGCTCTGGGTGAAGAACACGTGCGCGTAGGCCCCGACGCCCAGGAACGCCGCGTGGCCGAGGCTCACCAGGCCCGTGTAGCCGGCCAGCACCATCAGCGACAGCCCGCAGAGGCCGTAGATGAACACGAGGCTGAGATCGACGAGATACTCGGGCACGAGCCGCGGGAGCACCAGCAACCCGGCCAGCAGGGCCACGTACCAGTTTCGCTGGACGGCGTCGCGGAAGACGCCGAGGTCCTGCTCGTAGGCGGTCTTGAAGAGGAAGCGCACCGCGCGTCAGACCTTCTTGCGGCCCACGGTCCCGAAGATCCCCTGCGGGCGGACCGCCAAGACCAGGAGCAGCACGACGTAGGCGGCGACGTCCTTGAAGCCGTGTGGCAGGTAGGCGCCCGACAGCAGCTCGATGAGGCCGATGATGATGCCGCCCACCAGCGCGCCCGGGATCGAGCCGAAGCCACCCAGCACGGCGGCCGCGAAGGCCTTGAGCCCGATGAAGCCGAGGTTGATGTCGATGAGCGACACCGGCGCCAGCAGCACGCCCGCGATCGCCGCCACGCCGGCCGAGATCGCCCAGATGAGCGAGAACATCCGCTTGACCGGGATCCCCATGTAGTAGGCCGCGAGCTGGTTCTGGCTGGCGGCCTGCATGGCCACCCCCACCCGGGTGTGCGTGAAGAAGGCGTACAGCACCGCGCACAGCACGACGGTGCCGACGATGATCGACACGTACTCGTGGCTGACGCTGACGCCGCCCACTCGGCTGGCCTTGGCGCTGAAGGGCGTGGGCAGCGTGTAGATCTCCGACCCCCAGGTGATCGAGGCGAAACTGCGGAAGATCGCGCCGAGGCCGATGGTGAGCATGACCACCGCGAACTGCGGCTGGCCGAGCACCCGCCGCAGCACCGTCGCGTCCAGGGCGGAGCCGAACAGCCCGACGATCGCGATGGCCAGCGCGAACGCCACCCAGTAGCCCAGCCCGTACCAGACGACGAACATGTAGCACGTGAACGCGCCGAGCATCATGAAGTCGCCCTGGGCGAAGTTCACCAGCTCCGTGGCCTTGTAGATCAACACGAAGCCGAGGGCGACGAGCCCGTAGATGCATCCCACCGCGAGACCGTTGAGCACCAGCTGCAGGACGATGTCCACGCGCTCTGTCTTCTCCGTTGAAGGGCGCCCGCTACGGAGTCGCGGGCGACGCGGTGAGGCCCGGGGCCTGACGCGGAGGCCGCGGGCCCGGCAAGCGAGCTAGCACGGAACGCGGATCACACGTGCAGCCAGACGGCTCCGCAGCCGGTCAGCCACTCCTTGACCGGCTCGTAGGCCAGGACCTCGCCCTTGACGCCGGGGACGGCGGCCAGCAGGGCGATCCAGTTGCGGATTTCCTGGCCGCCGTTGCCGCCGTCGCGCTCGATCTGCTCCCAGGTGAGTGCGGCCAGCTCCTCGCCGCGTCCCTCGGCGATCGTGTCGAGCACCCAGTGATCCCAGTCCGGGTTGATGTGGCCGGTGTTGGGCACGCCGATCCAGTGCGAGATGCCCCCGGTGGCGATCAGCGCGACGCGCTCGTGGCCGGGCCGCGCGTCGACGAAGCGGCGGACGAAGCCGCCGAGCGCCCACGAGCGCTTCGGCGTCGGCAGCGGCGGCGCCACGCAGTTGGTGAGCACCGGCAGGATCGGCAGCGTCCCCTCCGGCATCAGGAAGTGCGCGGGCACCGACACGTCGTCCCAGAACTCCAGGTCGTGGCTCACGGCGAGGTCGAAGCCGGCCTCGAGCCCGTCGGCCAGCAGCGCCTTGCCCCAGGCGGTGGCGCCCGGGAGCTGGCGCTGGGGAATCTTGAGGAAGCCGGCGGCGCCCTTCGGCGCCCAGTGCCGCTCGCCGACCCCGACACAGTAGGCGGGCAGGTTGTCGTAGAAAAAGTTCTGCACGTGGTCGTTGACGAACATGATGACCAGGTCGGGCCGGGCGTCGAGCAGGCGCCGGCGCATCTCGGCCAGCCCGGCCAGGAAGCGCGCGCGCTGCGCGGGCGCGGCCTCCGGCGTGGCCGTGATGTTGGGCGCGTGTGAGGTCAGGCCGGCGGCGACGACGGTGGCCATGGCTACAGCGCGAAGCGGCGGCGGAACACGCGCCGGATCAGGTAGGGATTCGCGCCGAGACGGAAGAGCGCGTCGAGATCGCCGCTGGCCAGCGCCGCCCGCTCCTCGGGCGTGAGATCGTAGCCGGCCACCTCGTCGGGACCGATCGACTCGGGCATCTTGTGCGCGCGCGCCTGCTCGTACAGTACGCGGTTCAGCGCATAGTCGCTCATGGCGCGATCCTCCGAATGGGCTGCAGTATAGTACGCGCGGAGGACGTCAGCCATGTCAGCGACCGTAGTGACCGGCCTGCTGGGCCCCTCGACGCTGCACGCGCGGGTCGAGGACATCAAGCGCGCCCGGGGCCCGGCCCCGTGGGTGGAAAAGCTGGTCGTCAACGACCACATCGTCGGCACGCTCATCTGCCAGCCGCCCGGGCATCCGACCGACCGCCACTATCACCTGACCGACGAATGGTGGGTCGTGCTCGAGGGCGCGATCGACTGGGAGATCGAGGGCGCGCCGGTCGTCCACGCGCGGGCCGGCGACCTCGTGTTCGCCCCGGCCAGGCACTACCACCACATCCACCCGACCGGCGACCACCCGTCGATCCGCCTGGCCATCACCCCGCCCGGCGAGTTCCATCGCCACGACCGGCCGGCCGGCGAGGGGCCGAACGGGCGCTGATCCCAGGTCGCGGCGCACCGTCCAACGTGGCACCCTGAGGCCATGAGGACGGTCGAGATCGCGCCGACGTTCGAGGCGTGGCAGGCGGCGGCGCGCGGGCTGCTCCGCGAGGCGGTACCGCCGACCCAGGTCACCTGGCGCGAGGCCCTGTCCGCTGGCACGGTCGCGTCGGACGCGACGGTGCCCGGCGGCGCTCGCGTGCCGCGCCAGTTCATCGAGCTCGCCCGTCAGGCCGCCGGCGCCACCGACCCCGCGCGGTGGGCCGTGCTCTACGCCGTCCTCTTCAGGCTCGTCCACGAGAGCCGCGACCTTCTGGCGAGCACGCGTGATCCCGACGTCGGCCGGCTGCACGGCCTCGCCGCGCAGGCACGACGCTCGACCCAGCAGGCCGAGACGCAGGAGGCGCTCGCCCTCGAGCAACAGGGAGGCGGCGCGGCGCCGTTCGTCCCGGCCGGCGCCTCGCTCGACGAGCTCCGCGCGGCCGGCGCCCGCTGCCAGGGCTGCGACCTGTACCGCCACGCGACCCAGATGGTGTTCGGCCGGGGCCCCGCCGACGCGCGCGTGGTGCTGGTGGGCGAGCAGCCGGGTGACCAGGAGGACCTCAAGGGGGCGCCCTTCGTCGGGCCGGCCGGCGAGGTGCTCGATCGGGCGCTGGCCGAGGTGGGCATCGCTCGACAGCGCGTGTACGTGACCAACGCGGTCAAGCACTTCAGCTTCGTGGAGCGCGGCAAACGGCGCATCCACCAGACGCCCCGGCTGCCCGAGCTGGCCGCGTGCCGGCCATGGCTCGAGGCCGAGCTGGATCTCATCAAGCCGGCGGTGCTCGGCGCCCTCGGCGCCACCGCCGCCCGCGCCATCCTGGGCCCCGACTTCCGCCTGCTGAAGCAGCGCGGCCAGTTCTTCGCGACGCGCTGGTCGTCGAAGACGATCGCCACGCTGCACCCCTCGGCCGTGCTGCGCGGCCGGGACGACGCCGAGCAGGCGCGCCTCTACTCGATGCTGCGCGACGACCTGCGCCTGATCGCGGCCGCGTAGGGAGCTACAGTCTCAGCGCGGAGCCGCTTCGGCCAGGCCGGTCGGGCAGGCCACTCCGGTACCGCCGAGCCCGCAGTATCCCCACGGGTTCTTGGCCAGGTACTGCTGGTGATAGTCCTCGGCGTAGTAGAACTCCGGCGCGTCGAGGATCTCGGTCGTGATCGGGCCGTAGCCGGCCTTGGTGAGCACGCGCTGGTAGGCGTCGCGCGAGGCCTCTGCGACACGCCGCTGCTCGGGCGAGTACACGTAGATCCCGGACCGGTACTGGGTGCCGACGTCGTTGCCCTGCCGCATGCCCTGGGTGGGATCGTGGCTCTCCCAGAACACGCGCACCAGCTCGGCGTAGGAGACGGCCTTGGGATCGAAGACCACGCGCACGACCTCGTTGTGGCCGGTCAGTCCGGTGCACACCTCTTCGTAGCTGGGGTTCGGAGTGTAGCCAGCGGCATATCCGACGGAGGTCGAGTAGACGCCCGGGATCTTCCAGAACGCCTTCTCGGCGCCCCAGAAGCAGCCGAGCCCGAACAGCGCCAGCTCGGTACCCGCGGGGAACGGCGGCGTCAGGCGAGCGCCGCTCACGTGGTGGCGCTCGGGTACCGGCATGCGCTCGGCGCGGCCAGGCAGCGCCTGCTCCGGCGCCGGCATCAGCGTCTTCTTGCGACCCAGCATGGCGTCCTCCTTGGACGTTCTGATTGTACCCTGCGTCCGCACGCCGCGATCCGTGTTCACTTCTGCTTCTCGCCTCACAATTCCGCGGATCTCTCCCTCAACCTCGTCCGTGGCGCCACCGACCAGGCGAGCTCCTCGCTGGAGGTCCGGAAGCCGGACGGCACGATCGGCCTGGTGGACTTTGCCTTCCTCGCCAAGACGGCGCCCGAGCCCCTCAAGAGCGAGTGGAGCGGCGGCAAGGGCATCAACGTGCACCACAAGTTCGT